>NZ_CP155567.1:752500-755000 GCF_039696035.1 Microbulbifer sp. SAOS-129_SWC | reverse complement strand
TTCCGGTGACCGTTGAAGAGGCGCGCATTATAACGATCTCTTCGTGCTGAGCAAGGACTTTTTTGAAGTCTTTGCCGGGGCAAAAATTTGGCTTGAAGCCGCGTTTTTGCCCGGTGAGAGACTGAAAAAAGCTTCGCTCTCACTTATATGAAAAAGGCCCAGCCGCGTAAGCGACTGGGCCTTTGCAATAGAAGCCTGACGATGACCTACTCTCACATGGCGAAACACCACACTACCATCGGCGAGGTTGCGTTTCACTTCTGAGTTCGGCAAGGGATCAGGTGGTTCCACAACTCTATGGTCGTCAGGCAAACTGGCTTGGGTTGGCGTGGTCTTATGGGCGATGTCTTGCCCGGCGCTGCCTGTTACCGCCGTTTGCATGATCTCTCGATCAACGGTAACCCCAAATAAGTCGGTAAAACAATCTGTAGTAATACACCGCAAGAACGTATGTCTCTTCTTGCTCACAATCCCTGATCACTTTCCTGATCAGTAATCGTTAGTAACCATCTCTGTTGTATGGTCAAGCCGCACGGGCAATTAGTACTGGTTAGCTCAACGCCTCACAACGCTTCCACACCCAGCCTATCAACCTGGTAGTCTTCCAGGGCCCTTTAGGGGACTCGAAGTCCCAGGGAGATCTCATCTTGAAGGAGGCTTCCCGCTTAGATGCTTTCAGCGGTTATCCCGTCCGAACATAGCTACCGGGCAATGCCACTGGCGTGACAACCCGAACACCAGAGGTTCGTTCACTCCGGTCCTCTCGTACTAGGAGCAACTCTTCTCAAATCTCCAACGCCCACGGCAGATAGGGACCGAACTGTCTCACGACGTTCTAAACCCAGCTCGCGTACCACTTTAAATGGCGAACAGCCATACCCTTGGGACCGGCTTCAGCCCCAGGATGTGATGAGCCGACATCGAGGTGCCAAACACCGCCGTCGATGTGAACTCTTGGGCGGTATCAGCCTGTTATCCCCGGAGTACCTTTTATCCGTTGAGCGATGGCCCTTCCATACAGAACCACCGGATCACTATGACCTACTTTCGTACCTGCTCGACATGTCTGTCTCGCAGTCAAGCGCACTTATACCATTATGCTCATTGCATGATTTCCGACCATGCTGAGTGCACCTTCGTACTCCTCCGTTACTCTTTGGGAGGAGACCGCCCCAGTCAAACTACCCACCATACACTGTCCCCGATCCGGATTACGGACCTGGGTTAGAACCTCAAACATACCAGGGTGGTATTTCAAGGACGGCTCCACTGCAACTAGCGTCACAGTTTCAAAGCCTCCCACCTATCCTACACAAGTAGGCTCAAAGTTCAGTGCAAAGCTGTAGTAAAGGTTCACGGGGTCTTTCCGTCTAGCCGCGGGTACACTGCATCTTAACAGCGATTTCAATTTCACTGAGTCTCTGGTGGAGACAGCGTGGCCATCGTTACGCCATTCGTGCAGGTCGGAACTTACCCGACAAGGAATTTCGCTACCTTAGGACCGTTATAGTTACGGCCGCCGTTTACCGGGGCTTCGATCAAGAGCTTCGCCGAAGCTAACCCCATCAATTAACCTTCCGGCACCGGGCAGGCGTCACACCCTATACGTCCACTTACGTGTTTGCAGAGTGCTATGTTTTTAATAAACAGTCGCAGCCACCTGGTCACTTCGACCGGCCTCAGCTTAGGGAGCAAGTCCCATCACCAAAACCGGCGTACCTTCTCCCGAAGTTACGGTACCATTTTGCCTAGTTCCTTCACCAGAGTTCTCTCAAGCGCCTTGGTATTCTCTACCTGACCACCTGTGTCGGTTTAGAGTACGGTTCGCAATTGCCTGAAGCTTAGAAGTTTTTCCTGGAAGCAGGGCATCAACCACTTCACCTACCGAAGTAGGCTTCGTCGTCAGCTCTCAGCCTTAGGGACCCGGATTTGCCTAAGTCCCCAGCCTACAGCCTTAAACATGGACAACCAATCGCCATGCTGGCCTAGCCTTCTCCGTCACTCCATCGCAGCAATTGCAAGTACAGGAATGTTAACCTGTTTCCCATCGACTACGGCCTTCGCCCTCGCCTTAGGGGCCGACTAACCCTGTCCCGATTAGCGTTGGACAGGAACCCTTGGTCTTCCGGCGGGGAGGTTTTTCACCTCCCTTGTCGTTACTCATGTCAGCATTCGCACTTGTGATACCTCCAGCAGACCTCCCGATCCACCTTCAACGGCTTACACAACGCTCCTCTACCATGCTCCTAAGAGCATCCGCAGCTTCGGTTACCAGTTTGAGCCCCGGTATATCTTCCGCGCGGGCCGACTCGACTAGTGAGCTATTACGCTTTCTTTAAAGGATGGCTGCTTCTAAGCCAACCTCCTAGCTGTCTGGGCCTTCCCACATCGTTTCCCACTTAACTGGTATTTGGGACCTTAGCTGGCGGTCTGGGTTGTTTCCCTTTCCACGACGGACGTTAGCACCCGCCGTGTGTCTCCCGCGATTGCACTCCTCGGT
>NZ_CP155567.1:640000-747500 GCF_039696035.1 Microbulbifer sp. SAOS-129_SWC | reverse complement strand
CTTGGTCTCATCGGTAACGATGCGCGGGCCGGTCACGTAATCGCCGTACTCGGCAGTATTGGAGATGGAGTAGCGCATATCGGCAATGCCGCCCTGGTACATCAGGTCGACGATCAGCTTCAGTTCGTGGAGGCACTCGAAGTAGGCCATTTCCGGCGCGTAACCCGCTTCGGTCAGGGTTTCAAAACCGGCCTGCACCAGCGCGGAGACACCGCCACAAAGCACCGCCTGTTCACCGAACAGGTCGGTTTCGGTCTCTTCGCGGAAGTTGGTCTCGATGATACCGGAGCGGCCGCCGCCATTGGCGGAGGCATAGGACAGCGCCAGTTCCTTGGCCTTGCCGGAGGCGTTCTGGTAAACCGCGATCAGGGTCGGCACGCCGCCACCCTCCAGGTAGGTAGAGCGTACGGTGTGACCCGGGCCTTTGGGCGCAATCATGATCACGTCCACATCCTTGGGTGGCTCGATCAGCTCGAAGTGCACGTTGAAGCCGTGCGCAAAGGCCAGCGCGGCGCCGGCGCGCAGGTTCGGCGCCACCTGCTCGCGGTAGATGGCGGCCTGGTGCTCGTCCGGGGCCAGGATCATGACCACGTCGGCGTCTTTCACCGCGTCGGCCACTTCAGCCACGCGCAGACCGGCTTTTTCCGCCTTGGCCCAGGAGGACGAGCCCTTGCGCAGGCCGACCACGACATTCTTCACACCGGAATCTTTCAGGTTGTTGGCGTGGGCGTGGCCCTGGGAGCCGTAGCCGATAATGGCCACGGTCTTCTGCTGAATCAAAGAGAGGTCGCAGTCTTTATCGTAGTAAGCTTGCATCATTCACTTCCTATTTCACACTCATTCAAACACTAAGAACTTTTTCACCGCGGGCGATGCCCGAAACCCCGGAGCGCACCACTTCCATAATCGTGTGCTCGCCCAGGGCCTGTAAAAAAGCGTCCAGTTTTTCGCTAGTCCCCGCCACCTGCACCGTGTACATATTGCTGGTGACATCCACTATCTGGCCGCGAAAAATATCCACGCTGCGCTTCACCTCGTCGCGCTGCGCACCGGTTGCACGGACCTTCACCAGCAGCAGCTCGCGCTCGATATGGGAGCCCTCGCTCAGGTCCACCAGCTTCACCACGTCGATCAATTTGTTCAGGTTCTTGGTGACCTGCTCGATTTTGTGATCGTCGCCGATGGTGACCAGTGTCAGGCGCGACAGCGTTTCATCTTCGGTGGGCGCCACTGTCAGGCTCTCGATGTTGTAGCCGCGCTGGGAGAACAGCCCCACCACGCGGGACAGGGCCCCGGGTTCATTTTCCATCAGAACTGAAATTATTCTGCGCATCGTCACACTTCCCTAGGTCCGCTCCGTCTTACTCAGCCACATATCCCGCATGGAGCCATTGGGCATCACCTGCATCGGATATACGTGCTCGGACGGATCCACGTAAACATCGATAAACACGGTGCGGTCCTTGATCGCAAAGGCCTCGTGCAGCTTGTCGTGCAGCTCTTCGCCCCGCTCGATCTTGATGCCCACATGGCCATACGCCTCGGCCAGCTTGACGAAATCCGGCAGTGACTCCTCGTAGACACTGTGGGACAGGCGCCCCTCGTACTGCATTTCCTGCCACTGTTTCACCATGCCGAGCGCCTGGTTGTTCAGGCACAGGATTTTTACCGGCAGGTGGTACTGGGTCGCGGTCGACAGCTCCTGGATACACATCTGGATACTGCCCTCACCGGTCACGCACAGCACTTCCTTGTCCGGGTGGGCAATCTTCACCCCCAGCGCGGCCGGCAGACCGAAGCCCATGGTTCCCAGACCGCCGGAGTTGATCCAGCGGCGCGGCTTGTCAAACAGGTAGTACTGCGCCGCAAACATCTGGTGCTGGCCCACGTCCGAGGTGACGAAGGCGTCGCCCTCGGTGATGTCGTAGACCGCCTTGATCACATCCTGCGGCATGATCATGTCGCCATCGGTGCGATAGCGCGGTGCCGCGTAGATGCCATGGCGTTCGCGCCAGTCGTCGATCTGCCGCCACCAATCGGTGATTGCCGACTGGTCCGGCTGCTCGTCGGACGACTTCAGCGCCTCCAGCATCTCCGCCAGCACCGACTGCACCGTACCCACGATCGGCACATCGGCAACGATAGTCTTGGAGATAGAGGCCGGATCCACATCGATATGGATGATCTTGGCCCCGGGGCAGAACTTGTTCGGCGTATTGGTCACCCGGTCATCGAAGCGCGCGCCCACGGCGAGAATCACATCGGCGTGGTGCATGGCAGTGTTGGCCTCGAAAGTCCCGTGCATGCCCAGCATACCGAGGAACCGCTTGTCGCTGCCGGGAAAGGCACCGAGCCCCATCAGGGTATTGGTCACCGGGTAATTCAAGCGCCTGGCCAGCTCGGTCAGCAGTTCAGCACCGCCGCCCTGCACCACACCGCCGCCGGCGTAAATGACCGGGCGCCGGGCCGACAACAGCAGCGCCACCGCCTTGCGAATCTGGCCGCTGTGGCCCTTGCCCGCCGGGGTGTAAGAGCGCATGCGCAGCTTTTCCGGATATTCATACGGAAAGCGGTCGACCGGATTGGTGACATCCTTGGGCACATCAATCACCACCGGGCCGGGGCGGCCGGTATTGGCGATATAGAAGGCCTTCTTGACCACCGCGGGAATATCCTCAGCGCGCTTGACCAGGAAACTGTGTTTCACGATCGGCCGCGAGCAGCCGACCATGTCGGTCTCCTGAAAAGCGTCTTCACCAATCTTGTCGCTGGTCACCTGGCCGGAGATCACCACCATCGGGATCGAGTCCATATAGGCGGTGGCGATACCGGTAATCGCATTGGTGGCGCCGGGGCCGGAAGTCACCAGCACCACCCCTACCTTGCCGGTGGAGCGGGCATAGCCATCCGCCGCGTGGGTGGCGCCCTGCTCATGGCGCACCAGCACATGCTTGATGTGTTTCTGACGAAAGATGGCGTCGTAAATGTGCAACGCCGATCCGCCGGGATAGCCGAAGATCAGGTCGACCCCTTCATCCTGCAGCGCGCGAACCAACATATCGCCGCCGGAGAGTAATTCCACTGAAACCCCCTCAAAATTCTTGTATGGGTAGGATATTCATCACGCAAAAACGCAAAAAGCGCCTGCCAACGAGTAGACAGACCGCGATTATAAAGGAATTTTATGACAAATATCAGCCTGTAACGTATTTCCATGCCGATTTTTAGGATAACTTCATCGACAACGGCAATACGCCAACCCCGCACCGGCCATTTCGGATATCAGTAACGGGATTGCAGGCCTCCAGGATGGGGAGGTCCGTCTCGGCGTGAAGGCGCGGGCGTTTGGCCCAGCGGGAAACAGGAAGGGAGCCGCGGGTGTGCGGTGACGTCTGTTCGCCGAGAGAAAGAACGATTGTGCAAATCGCGACCGGCCTGTCAATGCGCCCGGGGCGCGGAATGGCAAAAATGTTAAAGCGGTTGCAGGCAGGCGGGCGCAGACCGGTACAATGGCTGTCTGCAACTAAAGCTACCAATAATGAGGCCACCATGCGTACCGCTGTCGCAATTCTGCTCTCGAGCCTGGCGATCTGCGCCCAGGCGGATGGCATCTATAAGTGGAAAGACGAAAATGGCGTGATCCACTTCGGCTCCCAGCCGCCGCAGGAACAGCAGGTGGAAGTGATCAAGAAGCCCAAGTCCCAACGCTACAAGCAGTGGGAGGCCAAGCAGCAGGCAGAAGCCGATGCCAAGGCAGAGAAGAAACCCGCTGCCCCTGCCAAGAAAAAGCCCGTGAAAGACGATGACACCGCCAAACAGGGCAAGGCCATGAGCAAGGCGGAACAGGCCGTGCGCACACAGCGCTGCCGCATGGCCCAGTCCAACCTGCAGGAACTGAACAGCCACGCCCGCGTGCGCGAAATCGGCACCGACGGCAAGATGCGAGTCCTGCCCGAGGGGGAGCGCCAGGCGCGCATCAGCCAGGCACAACAGGCGATCCAGACTAACTGCGGCTGATTCGCCGCCGGTGCGCGGGCCTCGGCCCGCGCCGCTTCCTTGTCCGGCCTAATCCGGTCTCCCTAATTCTCACCCTAATCCAGCCTCTTTACCCCGCTTCCTCTGCCGCCGCTTCCGCACCGTAGTCCCGCCCCAGGTACAGGTACATGGCCGGCACAATGAACAGCGTAAACAGCGTGCCGATCGTCATGCCGGTGGCCACCACCAGGCCCATGGCGAAGCGCGCTCCGCCGCCGGGGCCGGCCGCCAGCAGCAGCGGCACCATCGCCAGTACCAGCGAGGCGGTGGTCATCAGCACCGGGCGCAGGCGGATAGATGCGGCCGCTTCGATCGCCTCGCGCTTGCTCCTGCCCTGCTTCTGTAGCTGGTTGGCGAACTCCACGATCAGGATACCGTGCTTGGAAATCACCCCGATCAGCGTCACCAGGCCCACCTGGGTGTAGATATTCAGCGTGGTCAGCCCCAGGCTGACAAAGATCATCGCCCCGCACACACTCATCGGCACAGTCACTAGCATGATCAGCGGATCGCGCCAGGATTCGAACTGTGCCGCCAGCACCAGGTAGATCACAATCAGGGCGAAGAAAAAGGTCAACACCAGCTGCGATCCCTCGGTCTTGTACTGGCGCGACTGACCCGCATAGTCCACCGAGTAGCCCGGCGGCAGTATCTCCGCGGCGGCGGCGTCGAGCACCCCGAGCGCTTCGCCCAGGGTCACCCCCGGGCGCGGCACGCCGGAAATAGTCACGGCATTCAGCTGCTGGAAGCGCTTCAACTGTTGCGGCTCGACCGTTTCCCGCAGGCTCACCAGCGTAGACAAGGGAATCAACTCACCACTGCCGGTGCGGATATAATAATTTTCCAGCTGGTCACCGGTGAGGCGATCACGGCGCACCACCTGCGGGATCACCTTGTAGCTGCGGTTGTCGAGGGAAAAGCGATTTACGTAGGCACCGGACATCATCGCCCCCAGCTGGCGGCCGATATCCGCCATGGTCACGCCGACCGCGGCGGCCTTGTCCCGATTGACCAGTACCTCCAGCTTGGGTTTGTCGATTTTCAGGTCCGAATCCACAAAAATGAATTTGCGGCTGGCCTGCGCCCGCGCCATGACCTGATCGGCGAAACCGGCCAGGTTCTCCATTGGCTCTGTCGCACCGATAACAAACTCCACTGGCAGGCGACCACCGGCGGTGGGCAGGCTGGGTGGCACCACCACCGCTACCTTGAGCCCGGCGATCTGCGTCACCTCGCCGCTGATGATCTGCTGCATCTGCTGGGTGTTCTTGTCGCGCTTGTTCCAGGGGGCCAGCACATAGCCGGCGATGGCACTGTTACTGCTGTTGCCCGCGCCACCGACACCATTCAGCAGAAAGAAATTTTCCACTTCCGGGTGACGCTCGGCGATCGCGTCCAACTCCTGCGTGTACTGTTCGAGGTAATCGATCGTGGCATAGGAGTCCGCCGAAGAGATAGTCAGCACAAAACCGCGATCCTCCTTCGGTTCCATCTCGCTGGGCGAGGTAATAAACAGGAAGTAACAGCTCACCAACACGATCAGACCGAACACCAGGATCACCAGGCGGTTGTCCATGGCAGCGTGCAGCCGCCGGCGGTAGCCCTCCTGCAAGCGGTGGAAGTGTCCCTCCAGCCAGCGCTCCAACCGGTTACCACCGTCTTTGTGCGGGCGCAGGATCTTCGAGCACATCATTGGCGACAGGGTCAGCGCCACCACCCCGGATAACAATACTGCGCCGGCCAGCGAAAACGCGAATTCCAGAAACAGGGTGCCGGTGAGCCCGCCGAGAAAGCCAATCGGCAGGTATACGGCGATCAGCGTGGTGGTCATTGCCACCACCGGCCAGGCCAGCTCGCGCGCGCCGACGACCGCCGCGTCCTTCGGCGTCATGCCCTCCTCGATATGCCGGTGGACGTTTTCCAGCACGATAATCGCATCGTCGACGACAATCCCGATCGCCAGCACCATCGCCAGCAGCGTTAGCAGATTGATGGAAAACCCCATCAGCAGCATCAGAAACAATGCACCGATCAGCGACAGCGGTACCGCCACCGCCGGGATCACCACACTGCGCAGGGAGCCGAGAAACAGGTAAATCACCAGGATCACGATCACTACCGCCTCGGCAATGGTCTTGATCACCTCGTCGATGGAGTCCTGGATGTACTCGGTGCTGTCGTAGGGAATATTGCCGATCATGCCCTGCGGCAGTTGCGGAAATATCTCACCCTCCAGTTTGTTGCGCACGACACCGATGACATCCAGCGCATTGGCATCCGGCGCGACTTCCACCGCGATAAACGTTGCCGAGCGGCCGTTGAAGCGCACCGAGGTGTCGTAGGATTCCGAACCCAGCTCCACTTCCGCCACATCGCCGAGGCGCACGATGCGCTCGTCGTCGGCGCGCACGACCAGCTGGCGGAAGTCCTTTGCGGTGGCGATATCGGTATCGGCGGAGATCTCCACCGTCACCATGGTGCCCTTGGTACTGCCCACCGCCGACAGCACATTGTTGTCGCGCAGCGCCGCGCTGACATCCGCCGGGGTCACCCCCTGCGCGGCCATGGCGTCCGGGCGCAGCCAGATACGCATGGCGAAAGTGCGGTTGCCGAGCAGGCGCGCGCGCTGCACGCCGGGAATGGTAGACAGCTTCGGCTGCACCACGCGGGTCAGGTAATCGGTAATCTGGTTGTTGTCGAGCAGATCCGAGGAAAACGACAGGTACATGGCGGCCACCGTCTGCCCCACGGCCATATCCACGGTGGAATCCTCGGACTCCTGCGGCAACTCGCTGCGCAGTTTGTTGACCTTGGCCACGACCTGCGTCAGCACTTCGTTGGCGTGGTAGTCGAGGCGCACATAGGCCTGGATGGTGGACACCCCCTGCACGCTGGTGGACACCATATAATCGATGCCATCGGCGGTGGCGATCTCCTGCTCCAGCGGCGTGGTGATAAAACCCTGCACCAGATCCGCATTGGCGCCGACGTATACGGTACTGACGGTGATCACCGCATTTTCCAGTTTCGGGTACTGGCGCACGTTGAGCTGATTGGCGGCGCGCAGACCGAGCAACAGGATAAACAGGCTCACCACCGACGCCAGCACCGGCTTGCGAATAAAGATCTCGGTAAAGTTCACCCGCGGCCCCCGGCGTTCAGCTGTTGTCGGGCCGCGGATTCAACTCCGCCGGCGGCTTGTTGTCATTGTTGATGGTGACCGCACCGCCGTTGCGCAGCTTGAGCAGACCGCTGGTGGCCACCCGCTCGCCCTCCTTCGCACCGCGCACGATCTCCACCAGATCGCCGCGCTCTTCCCCCAGTTTTACCAGCCGCTTCTGCGCCACCAGTCCGTCGCCCTGCTTGTTCTTCACCAGAACAAAAACTGCGTTGCCGTAGGGCGCAAACTGCACCGCGGTGCGCGGCACCACCAACAGGCGCCGCTCGCCGGCGAGATCGACGGTGACATCGGCAAACATGCCGGGGCGCAGCAACTGATCGGGATTGTCCAGCGTGGCCTGCACGAAAAAATTGCGACTGTCGGGATCGACCTTCGGGTCGATGGCGGTAATACGCCCGGGAAAAGACTTGTCGGGAAAGGCGCCAGTGCGAATCGCCACTGGCAGCTTTAATTTAATCTGCGCGAAATTGCGCTCCGGCAGTGCAAAATCCGCGAAGATCGGCTGTAGCTGCACCAGCGACACCACAGGATCACCGGGGCTGACATTCTGCCCCAGGTCCACTTTGCGCACTCCCAGTCGCCCGGAGAAGGGGGCGGTAATATGCCGCTCCGCTATGGTGGCGTGCTGCACCTCGAGACTGGCCTGTATTTGCTGCAGCTTGCTCAGGGTATCGTCCAGTTCCGCATCGGTGGCCACGCCCTTGGTGTGAAGCTCACTGATGCGCTGGTAATTGCGTCGCGCCAGCAGCAGCTCCGCCTGCAGGACTTTCAGCTGTGCCTCCTCCGGGCGCGCCGCCAGCTCCACCAGTAGCGCGCCCTTTTTCACCCGATCGCCGGACTCGAAATGAATCGCCTGCACCACGCCTTCGGCCTGGGTCGTCACGTCCACACCATTGACCGCACGCAGGGAACCCACCGCGGTCAACTGCTGGCGCCAGCGCTGGTATTCGACTGCGGTCGCCGTCACCGTAGCCGCCGGCAATGGCATATTGTCGAACGCCTTGTTCATCATGTATTTGCCGAAAAATTTGAAGGCAAAAATACCGCCGAACAACAGCAGGCAACCGAGCAGCATCCACAGCATCGGCACCACTTTCACACGCTTTACATCAGCCACAACAGGCTTCGCTCCAACAGCATAGAGTTCCGTTTATTCGACGCGCGATTCCTCGACGGAAGCGGCGGGCGCGACAGCCCACCAACGGATCGCGCAATCCATCGCAGACAGGATAGGAAACTCTGGACCGCCCGGCGGCGCAGACGGGACGAATGGAGGCAGAATCGGGAAATAGGGCAAGCTGAGCGGAAAAAACGCAGCCGGCGCAAGCCGGCTGCGGGCAACATGCGGGGGCTACTTACTGAAGACGGCGTGATCTCCCTCGACATTGGCGTGAATGGTATCCCCGGCCACGAATTTACCGGACAGCACATCCTGCGCCAGTGGATTTTCCAGCCACATCTGGATGGCGCGCTTGAGCGGTCGGGCACCGTAGACCGGATCGAAACCGACGTCGGCGAGCTTGCTGAGCAACTCTTCCGACACCTCCAGCTTCAGGTCGCGCTCGGCCAGGCGCCGGCGCAATTGCTCCAGCTGAATCTCGGCGATGGCGCGTACCTGCGCCCTAGCCAGGGGGTGGAAAACAACCACCTCGTCGATGCGGTTGATGAATTCGGGACGGAAGTGATCGCCGACCACGTCCATCACCGCGTTTTTCATCTGGCGGTAGTGGATCTCGCTGTCGATCTCATCCTCGTCGCGGGCGCTGGCGTATTTCTGGATCAAGTCGGAACCCAGGTTGGAGGTCATCACCACCACGGTGTTGCGGAAATCCACGGTGCGGCCCTGACCGTCGGTGAGGCGGCCATCCTCGAGCACCTGCAGCAGGATGTTGAACACATCCGGGTGCGCCTTTTCCACCTCGTCGAGCAGCACCACCGAGTAGGGTTTGCGCCGCACCGCCTCGGTCAGGTAACCGCCCTCCTCGTAGCCGACATAACCGGGAGGTGCGCCGATCAGCCGCGCCACCGAGTGTTTCTCCATAAATTCCGACATATCGATGCGCACCATGGCATCTTCGGTATCGAACAGGAACTGCGCCAGCGCCTTGCACAGCTCCGTCTTGCCGACACCGGTCGGGCCGAGGAACAGGAAGGAACCGTTGGGCCGGTTGGGATCGGCGAGGCCGGCGCGCGAGCGGCGTACCGCATTGGCGACCGCACTGACTGCCTCGTCCTGACCGATCACACGGTTGTGCAGCGCGTCTTCCATACGCAGCAGTTTCTCGCGCTCGCCCTCGAGCATTTTCGACACCGGGATACCGGTCCAGCGCGACACCACTTCGGCCACTTCCTCATCGGTGACACGGTTGCGCAGCAGGCGCGGTTCTTCACTGGTTTCGGTAGTGGCCGCATCGGCGATCTGTTGTTCGAGTTGCGGAATCACGCCGTACTGTAATTCCGACATGCGGGTCAGGTCACCGGCGCGGCGCGCGGCCTCCATATCCAGCTTGGCCTGCTCCAGCTTTTCCTTGGTATCGTGGCTACCCGCCAGCTGGGCTTTTTCCGCCTTCCAGACTTCCTCCAGATCCGCGTACTCTTTTTCCAGTGCGTTGATTTCCTCTTCGAGCTTGCCGAGGCGCTTTTTGGTCGCCTCGTCGTCCTTGTCTTTTTTAACCGCCTCGCGCTCGATCTTGAGCTGGATCAGGCGACGCTCGAGCTTGTCCATGGATTCCGGCTTGGAATCGATTTCCATACGGATTCGGCTGGCGGCTTCGTCAATCAGGTCGATGGCCTTGTCCGGCAGCTGGCGGTCGGTGATATAGCGCTGTGACAGTTTGGTCGCGGCGATGATCGCCGAGTCGGTAATATCGACACCATGGTGTACTTCGTAGCGTTCCTTGAGACCACGCAGAATGGCGATGGTATCCTCTTCGGTGGGCTCGTCCACCAGCACCTTCTGGAAGCGCCGCTCCAGTGCCGCATCTTTTTCGATGTACTTGCGATACTCGTCCAGCGTGGTGGCGCCGACACAGTGCAGCTCGCCGCGCGCCAATGCCGGCTTCAACATATTGCCGGCATCCATGGCGCCCTCGGCCTTGCCGGCGCCGACCATGGTGTGCAGTTCGTCGATAAACAGGATCACGCGACCTTCCTGTTTCGACAGTTCATTCAAGACCGCCTTCAGGCGCTCCTCGAATTCACCGCGAAACTTGGCGCCGGCCAGCAGCGCACCGAGATCCAGCGACAGCAAGCGCTTGTCTTTCAGTCCTTCCGGTACCTCACCGTTGACGATACGCTGCGCCAGGCCTTCGACGATCGCCGTTTTGCCCACGCCCGGCTCGCCGATCAGCACCGGGTTGTTCTTGGTTCGGCGCTGCAGCACCTGGATGGTGCGGCGGATTTCGTCGTCGCGGCCGATCACCGGATCCAGCTTGCCCGCCACTGCGCGCTCGGTTAAATCGAGCGTGTATTTGTCCAGCGCCTGGCGCGCTTCCTCGGCGTTGGGATCATCGACCTTCTCATCGCCGCGCACTTTGGTAATCGCCGCCTGCAACTGCTTGAGGTCGCCGTTGGCATTTAAAATCTTGGAGATATCGCCAGCAGCGGAATCGAATGCGGCCAGCAATACCGTCTCGCTGGAAATAAAGCTGTCGCCGTTCTGCTGTGCTTTCTTGTCCGCCAGATTAAACAGGCGCATCAGCTCCTGGGACATGCCCACATCGCCGGTGGGTGAGCTGACCGTGGGCAGACTGTCGAGGCGCTTGGCCAGGTCGTTGCGCAGGCTGTTGAGATTGAAACCGGCCTGGGACAGGAACGCGGGCACACTGCCGTTGTTCTGGTTGAGCAATGCCTGCAGCAGGTGTTCGGGATAAATCTGGTTGTGGTCACGGCCCACCGCGAGGGACTGCGCGTCGGCAATGGCGGCCTGCAGCGGGTTGGTCATACGATCGATGCGCATGGACGAAATTTCTCCTTCGTTGAGGCGGTGGTTTTTATAAAATCACCAGCAAAAAAGCGCCAATCTGGCGCTACACAATCAGTGTAGTGTCGAAGGATAAAATAGGGGCGCGGCGCGGCTTTTCAATGATCCAGATCAAGCCGACGGGAAAAGCCGCCAAACGACGGCTTACGGAATCAGGTCAACCAGATCAGCGAGGCCATGCGACCGGTGGTTTTATCGCGGCGATAGGAGTAGAAATCTTCGGGCTCGCTGGCGGTGCAGCGGTCGCCACCGTAAATGGCGTCGACACCGAGCCGGCGCAACTCCGCGCGCGCCAGCGCATAGATATCGGCGAGGAAATGCAGCGGCTTTTGCACGTGCGGACGGAAACACTGGGCGATGGCCGCGGTGTGCTCGCCATCGATGGCCTGTTCAAAAAATTCCTCCAGTACATCGACGCCGGTCTCGAACGCGCGCGGACCTATCGCCGGGCCGAGCCACACCAGCAACTCGGCCGGATCGCAATCCAGCGCCGCCACCGTCTCGCGCACGATGCCGCCGGCGAGTCCCCGCCAGCCAGCGTGGGCCGCCGCCACCCGGGTACCGGCGCGATCACAGAACAACACCGGCAAGCAATCCGCGGTCAGCACCGCGCATACCGGACCGGCACCGTTGGCAAAGCTGGCGTCAGCGGTACGCACCAGGCCGTCGTCGCCCGCCGCCACCACCTTGTCGCTGTGGATCTGCTCGAGCCACTGCGGCTCCGCCGGCAACTGCAGCTCCTCGCGCAACTGCTGGCGGTTGGCCGCCACCGCGTCGGTGTCGTCGCCGACATGGGCCCCCAGGTTGAAAGAGGCGTAAGCGCCGCTGCTGTGGCCGCCGCCGCGCAGGCTGGTGGCGGCGCGCACATTGGCGGGGGCCGGCCAGTCGGGGAGCAGGTAGTGGTCGGTGGACATCAATTAATTAACCTTAATCAGCTGCGGGGCGGACCTCTTGTTCGCCCGGAAAGTAGAATGCGCTAGTTAGCCGGTTCATTGGCAGCGCCGCTTCCGGTGTCTATTTCCCAGACACGAGCTAGGCGCCCACAAGGTGCTCCCGGTAGCTGGGGACGCCATCAAGTCGCCTGACAGCCGTCACGCCGGAGCGAGTTCCCAAATCCAAATGGCTGAAAGCAGGATTTAGTCGCTATATATCCGCGCGCAACAGCTCGAGCAGCTGCAGCATATCTTCCGGCATCGGCGCCGACCAGTGCATCTCCTCGCCGCTGTCCGGGTGTACCAGCGCCAGTTCGGCGGCGTGCAGGGCCTGGCGCGGGAAACTCTGCAGCGCCTGCACGAGTTCCGCGGGAGCCTCGGCCGGCAGGCGCGGGCGGCCGCCATAGAGCGGATCGCCCACCAGCGGGTGGCGGATATGGGCCATATGCACGCGAATCTGGTGGGTGCGGCCGGTCTCCAGCTTGCAGCGCACCAGTGTCTGCGCGCGGAAGCGCTCCTGCACCCGGTAGTGGGTGATCGCTTCCTTACCGCCAAAATCCAGAACTGCCATCTTCAGGCGGTTCTGCCGATGGCGTCCGACGGGCGCGTCGACGGTGCCGCCGCCACTCAATACCCCCTGGACGATGGCGTCGTACTGGCGGCTGACACTGCGCGCCTTCAGCTGCGCCACCAGGCTGGTCTGCGCCGGCAGCGTCTTGGCCACCACCATCAGGCCGCTGGTGTCCTTGTCCAGCCGGTGCACGATACCGGCGCGCGGGATCAGCTCCAGCGCCGGGCAGTGGTGCAACAGGCCATTCAGCAGGGTGCCGTCGGGATTGCCGGCGGCCGGGTGAACCACCAGTCCGGCCCGCTTGTTCAGCACCAGCAGGCTGGCGTCTTCATAGACGATATCCAGATCCATGGCCTCGGGGCGCCATTCGCCCTGGGCCTCCAGTTGGGCGCGCAATTGCAGCTGCTCACCGCCGAACAGCTTGTCCTTGGGCTTGGCGACAGCGCCATTGACCGTCAGTTGGCCGCTTTTTATCCACGCCTGCAGGCGTGCGCGCGAATAGTCGGGAATTAATTCCGCTGCAGCCTGGTCTAAGCGCAGGCCGGCCAGGTCTGCCGGAACTTGTACATCGAGCTCGAGCTGTTCAATCATTGATCAAATTCAAACACTTTGGGCAGCTCCGCGACTGTGGTTAAATGGCGGGCCGTCGGTTATCTATACTGGCGGCTAGTTTAATAAGGTAGAGAGTAATAATGATAGAGCGAGGGGCGACACAGGCCTGGAAATCACTGTGGTTGGTAGTACTGTCCGCGATTGTTGTGGCCTGCGCCAGCACCGATGAGTCCGAAGAGGGGCTGCCCAGCGGCAGCCGCACCGAGCAGGCCTTCTACGAGGCCGCACAGCGCCAGCTGGATTCCAGCCAGTGGGAGCTGGCGATCAAGAACCTGCGCGCGCTGGAAGACAACTTCCCCTTCGGCAATTACGCCGAACAGGCACAACTGGAGCTGATCTACGCCTACTACCGCAATTACGATAACGATGCAGCCATCGCTTCAGCGGATCGCTTCATCCGCCTGCACCCGCAGCACCGCAATGTCGACTACGCCTACTACATGAAAGGCCTGGCCTCGTTTACCGAAGGCAACGGCCTGTTCGAGCGCTTCTTGCCCACCGACATGACCAGCCGTGACCCGGGCTCGGCGCGGGAGTCTTTTGCCTACTTCGCCCAGCTGATGGCCCGCTATCCGGACAGCCGCTATGCACCGGATGCGCAGAAGCGCATGATTCACCTGCGCAACCTGCTGGCGCGCTATGAGATCCACGTGGCCAACTATTACTTCAAGCGCGGTGCCTACCTGGCGGCCGCCAACCGCGGCCGCTACGTGGTGGAGAACTTCCAGCAGACCCCGTCGGTCCCCGACGCACTGGCAGTGATGGTGCAGGGCTACCACCTGCTGGAGATGCCGGAACTGGAAGCCAACGCACTGAACGTGCTGCGCACCAACTACCCGCAGCACCCGGCCTTTCGCAAGGACGGCAGCTTCAATTACAACTACTACAAGGGCGCCAGCGGCCGCAGCATTGTGCACCGCCTGACTCTGGGCCTGTTCGAGAAATCGGACCCGCGCGGTTTCGACAGCCGCAAACTGTACAATACCGAGTACCGCCCGGAAGACGCGCCGCTGCCGCCAGAGTTGAATTAACCCCCGGCTGCGGCAATCAAAAACGGCACCCGCGGGTGCCGTTTTTCATTTGTACTGCCGGCTATTCGCCGGCCTTCCAGCCATTCGTGATCGGGTAGCGCCGGTCGCGGCCGAACCCGCGCTCGGAGATGCGCACACCCACCGCCGCCTGGCGGCGCTTATACTCGTTGCGATCTACCAGGCGCACCACCCGTTCCACCGTCGCGCGCTCGAAACCGCGGGCGATGATGTCCTCGGCACTGTTGTCGCGATCGATATACAGGTTGAGAATCCGATCCAGCTCGTCATAGGGCGGCAGGCTGTCGGAATCGACCTGGTCCGGTGCCAGCTCCGCGCTGGGCGGGCGGGTGATGACACTCTCCGGAATCACCGCGTCGATGCTGTTGCGGTACCGCGCCAGCTCAAACACCAGAGTCTTGGGCACGTCCTTGAGGGCGTTGTAGCCCCCCACCATATCGCCGTACAGGGTGGCGTAACCCACCGCCAGCTCGCTCTTGTTGCCGGTGGTCAGCACCATGGCGCCCTTCTTGTTGGAAATGGCCATCAGCAACACGCCGCGGGAGCGTGCCTGCAGGTTTTCCTCGGTGGTATCCCGTGAAGTGCCCTCGAACTCGGCGGCCAGCGCGCCCATAAAGGCATCGAAGATCGGCTCGATACTGACCACCCGGTAGCGGATTCCGAGGCGCTGCGCCTGATCCGCAGCATCGTTCCTGGAGAGATCGGAGGTGTAGCGAAACGGCATCATCAGCGCCTCGACCCGCTCGCTACCCAGGGCATCCACGGCGATCGCCAGCGTCAGCGCCGAATCGATACCGCCGGACAGCCCCAGCACCACACCGTTGAAACCGTTCTTGTTGACATAGTCACGCACGCCCACCACCAGCGCGCGGTATACGGAGGCGAGATCGCCCAATGCCGGCGTGATCTCACCGCTCGCCACCGTGACCTGGCCATCGCGCTGCTCGACACGCACCGGCAGCAGGTGCTCGGTAAATTCCGGCGCGCGGGCGCTGAGCTTGCCCAGAGCATCGACGGCAAAGGAACCACCGTCGAATACCAGCTCATCCTGCCCGCCGCAGCAATTGACATAGACAATCGGCATCTGCCCGGCGCGGGCCTGGTTGCCGAGCAGTTCCAGGCGCTGCTGGGCCTTGCCGCGGTGAAACGGCGAGGCGTTGATATTCAGCATCAGCTGCGCGCCGGCGGCCGCGGCCTGGGCCACCGGCTCCGGGTGCCAGATGTCCTCACACACCGTGATCGACAGGGGAATGCCGCGGAACTCCAGTACGCACGGCTGATCGCCGGCGACGAAGTAGCGCATCTCGTCAAACACCTGATAGTTGGGCAGCTTTTGCTTGGCGTACTCGGCCACCAGCTGGCCGCCGTCAATGAGGCCCGCCATGTTGAAGACTTTGCCGGCCACCACCCGCGGATAGCCCACCAGCACCGCACAGGGCAGCTCTGCCGCCAGCAGCTGTGCCAGCGCCGCATCGATGCGCCGCTGCATACTCGGGCGCAGCAGCAGGTCCTCGGGCGGATAGCCACACAGGGTCAGCTCGGGAAACAGCACCAGATCCGCGCCCAGCTCGCGGTGGGCGCGACGCGCCACTTCTATTACGTGGGCGGTATTACCGGGAATATCCCCGACCAGAGAATTGATTTGTGCCAGCACTAGCTGCAAAGTAGACATCTTCGAACCTCAGAACAGACAGACCCCCATTGTATCGCTGCCACGGCGTCCGGATACAACAATGAGTACAGACAATGTGAGCGGTGCAGTGCACGCCGCCGGCCCGCCCCTGCAACATCACGAGTTGTTGCGGATTTACGCATTTTACCGCGTGGCCATCGCCCTGATCCTGCTCGGCATCTTCACTTCCGGTATCGGCCAGGGCGCCGTCGGCAATAGCGCCCCGGGCCTCTTTCTCAATACCGTAATCGCCTACGCCGCGCTGAACTTCGGCTGGCTGCTGCACCTGCGCAACAGCGCCTACCGCACCAGCACGAGCCAGGTGGGGCTGATTCTCGGCTGCGACATCCTCAATTTTATCCTGCTGATCCAGGCCAGCGGCGGGCTCAATTCCGGTCTCGGCTACCTGCTGTTGATCAACTGCTCGGTGGGCTCAATGCTGCTCGACCGCCGTATGGGCGCCTTCTTCGCCGCCGTGGCCAGCATCGCGGTGATTGTTCAGCAGCTTTATGGCCTGCTGGCCGGCCATGCCGAGACCCAGGATATCGTCTCTGCCGGCAGCCTCGGCATACTGCTGTTTGCCACCGTCAGTGCACTGCAATATCTGTCCGCCCGAATCCGCAGCGCCACCCTGCGCGCCGACCAGCAAAGCCGCCAGGCCGCCCACCTGCAGCGCCTGGCGCAGCAGATCGTCGAGCGCATGCGCACCGGCGTGCTGGTGATGGATGCCGCCAACCAGCCGGAGCTGATCAACCGCGCCGCGCGCCAGCTGCTCGGCGACCAGCTGCAGCCCGGCGGCGAGCGACAGGGCGAGCTACACCGCATCGTGCGCGAGTGGCGCCGCGATCCGGGCCGCGGCAGCACCCTGGTCAACGCGGAAAACGGCAGCGAACTGCGATTCAGTTTCGCCAACCTGCGCCGCGAACACGGTGACAGTGCGCTGGTATTCGTGGAGGACAACCGCAAGCTGACCCAGGCGGCACAGAAACTGAAACTCGCCTCCCTCGGTCATCTGACCGGCTCCATCGCGCATGAAATCCGCAACCCCCTCGGGGCCATCAGCCACGCCGCGCAACTGTTATCGGAATCCACCAACCTGAGCGCGGAAGACCGCCACCTGACCGACATCATCTGTCGCCACAGCCAGCGCGTGAACGAGATCGTGGAGAATGTCATGCAACTGTCGCGACGCCGCGCCACCGTGCCGCAGATGCACGATCTGGGGCACTGGCTCGAACTGTTTATTCAGGACTTTCGCGCCGGCGCTGCGGACGACGCGCGTATACAGCTGCAACTGCCAGACGAATCGGTGCAGGCGCGCTTCGACCCGCAACAGCTGGCGCAGGTAGTCATCAACCTCTGTGCCAATGCCATGCGTCATTCTCACAGCGCCTGCGGCCTGCGCGAGGTGGAGGTGGCGGTCTACCGCAATCGCGAGCGCGACTGCGCCGTACTCGATGTCATCGACAGCGGCCGGGGCGTGCCGCCGGAGCACCGCGACAAAATCTTTGAACCGTTTTTCACCACCGGTCAGGGTGGCAGTGGCCTGGGCCTCTATATCGCGCGCGAATTGTGCGAAGCCAACCAGGCAAACCTGTTTTACTGTCGCAGCGAAGACAACCGGAGCTGCTTTCGGGTAGAGTTTGCTCACGCAAATCGAGTGATCTAGTTTCAGAGAAACCGACCAATACAGGAAAATTTCCTACGACACCACCCCCCCAACAGATTGAATCTCTGTCATAATCGACTGCTAAAATCTTCGCGAATCAACAATAACAGCGCACGGATACATGCAACCACTGGCACTGGTCATCGACGATGAACCGGATATCTGCGAATTGCTTACCCTGACTCTGCGGCGTATGGAGGTGCAGTGCCACACCGCCGCCGACCTGGCGCATGCGCGACATTTGCTCGAGCGCAATCACTACGATTTCTGCCTCACCGATATGCGTCTGCCCGATGGTGACGGATTGCAACTGGTGGAGGAGATCCAGGAACAGCGCGGCGGCGATACGCCGGTTGCGGTGATTACCGCTCACGGCAATATGGATACCGCCATCAATGCGCTGAAACTTGGCGCCTTCGATTTCGTCAGCAAGCCGGTGGACCTCGAACGCCTGCGTGCGCTGGTGCAACTGGCGCTGCGCCTGCGCGAACCGCACGGCGGGCCGCAGACGGATGAACATACCCAGCTGCTGATTGGCAATGCCAGCAATATGCGCCGGCTGCGCGAGCAGATTGCCAAGGTTGCGCGCAGCAATGCACCGATTTATATCAGTGGCGAGTCCGGTTCCGGCAAGGAGCTGGCGGCCCGCGCCATTCACACCCAGGGCCCCCGCGCCGACCATCCCTTCGTTCCCATCAATTGCGGTGCCATCCCCGCGGAGCTGATGGAGAGCGAGTTCTTCGGCCATCGCAAAGGCAGTTTCACCGGCGCCCATCGCGACAAGCCGGGGCTGTTGCAAAGCGCGGCCGGCGGCACCCTGTTCCTGGACGAAGTGGCAGACCTGCCACTGGAGATGCAGGTCAAGCTGCTGCGCGCGATACAGGAAAAGAGCATTCGTCCGATCGGTGCCAGTGAGGAAACTCCGATCGACGTGCGCATTCTGAGTGCCACCCACAAAGACCTCGCTCGCGAAGTCGCCGAGGGCCGATTCCGCAGCGACCTCTACTACCGCATCAATGTGATCGAGATCGCCGTGCCGCCACTGCGCGACCGAGTCGAGGATATTCCGCTACTGGCAGAGACCATAATGCAGCGTATCGCCGGCAGCACCGCGCCACGTCTCGCGGAAGATACCCTCGCCGCGCTGCGCAGCTATGCGTTTCCCGGCAATGTGCGCCAACTGGAAAATATTCTCGAGCGTGCCTTTACCCTGAGCGACCAGCGGATCATTCGCGCACGCGATCTACTGCTCGACCGCGAAGCCGCCCAGGCGATTGAAGAACAAGCGGCGCCGGTAGCAGCTCCGCCACCCACCGAAATCGAACCCGCGTATACGGGGCAGTTCGATCCGGGCCACTACACATCACTGGACGAATTCCTGCAGTCGATCGAACGCGGCGCCATTGAACAGGCGCTGAACGAAACTCGCTGGAACAGGACCGCTGCGGCGCAGAAGCTCGGCATCAGCTTTCGCTCGCTGCGCTACCGGCTGAAGAAACTGGGGCTGGAAGACTGAGCACACCGGTCGATTTGCACCGAAGCGCCCCCATGAGCACCTGTTTAGCTGGGTGACTGGGTAGCTGGCTAGGGATGAGTGGTACTCGCGCGCCGTAATGGCCTGTGATTGGCTTTCACGCACCACGCAGTATGCTGGCTCTCTCTCACGGAAGAGGAGCCTGCACCATGAAAGCGAATTCGGGCGTCACCCTGCTCGAACTGATTGTGACTATGGCGATTCTCGCTGTTGTCGCCAGTGTGGCAGTACCACCAATGACACATTTCGTTCAGCGCTACCGCGCGGAAATACAGCGACACCGACTTTTCGACCTTATCGCTCTGGCGCGCGGCAAAGCATACAGCGAAGGGAAAATCTATACACTCTGCCCCCTGGATACGGACAGCAACTGCAACAATGATTGGAGCAACGGCGCACAGCTGTTTGTCGACACCGATGGCGACCATCAGCGCGATGCCGATGAAATGCTGGAAAGGATCCTGGAGCCCATGCCTGCCGGCGCTTCACTGCACTGGAACACCCTGCACGGCAGCTATCTGCAGTTCCGCCCCGATGGCCGCCCGCAAAACCAGACGGGCAACTTTGCCTATTGCCCACCGGACAGCGACGCTGAACAGGGGTGGATTATTGTACTGAACGCCACCGGCCGCCCCTATATCGGCCGTGACAGTGACGGAAACGGACTGGTGGAAAACGGCAGCGGCAGCGACCTGACCTGCACTGCCGCCTGAACAGGATCAGCTGCAGGTTGTCTTCCAGCACAGGTCGCCGGGATCATCGAAGGATCCGTCGTTGCCGCGGTCCCAGGCTTTCTCACCGCTGGAATCCAGTTGCAGCTTGCCATCATTTGCCTGCACCCCCCCGCCAATGGGCTGCGCCTGCAATGTGTAGCTGCTGGCATCGGCACTTATGATTTTCAGATCGTAGAATTTGTTACTGCCGTCCAGGGGCACCTGCGGGGCAAAAACACCGGGGCTTCCGGTATCGCCGCCGCCATCTGCAGCGCCCTTGTAAGTGCCCTTTTCAGTAAAGTGGCGCTCCATAGCCTGCGCAAATCCCATCAACGCCCCTTCGGCATCGGCACGGTTGGAGGAGCGTACCTGGTTCTGGTAGGCAGGCCAGGCGACTGCGGCGAGGATCCCCACAATCGCCACCACGATCATCAGTTCTATCAGGGTAAAACCCAGCTGCTTTTTCATTGCTGCTTCCATCATATTTTTTACACGCGGCACACTGTAGCGCCGGAACCGCAAACTGTCGCTACCCGATTTATTGGGGCGAGAACTCTTCCCACGCGAGCCGGCCTTCGCGTTCTTCATCCCCCACGTCGATATCGTCGCAGATCACATCACCGTTACTGCCCGGTGTACAGCGCACATCGCCGATAAAACCGGATTCACCGGGCATCCCCGGATCGCCGCCGGAGTTGTTACTACCGTCATCGCAGTTATCGCCGGTACAGCTTTCGAATTCCTTGCCGACATAGCCATCGTCCTGCGCGTTGATTTCACCATCGTTATTGATATCCGCCACCGGATCGTCGCCCTCGAGGCCGGTGCGGAAATCGAACGCCATCAGGTATCCCTTGCCACTGGAGGCACAGGGTTGCGGGTTGGGGCTGACAGTACTGAAGAACAGGGTATTGCGGCGCAGTGCCGGCGACGTGATGACCCGCTCGCCGGCGTAATCACCCGAGCCGCTGTCCAGCTCCATGCGCCAGCCATAATAGGTAGTCCAGTCGATCGCATCCCCTGAGTTGATCTTGCGGCCGGTACCGTCATCGGTCAGCGTGCGCGGAACCAGATTTGACGGGGTCAGAGACGCATTGGTCTCCGTGTAACCATTATCCCACACCGCATAGAAGGCCCCGGCGGTATTATCGCTGAGATCACCGCTATTCAGGTACTGGCCGGTGCCAAACATCACCAACACATTTGGTGAGCTGCCATCCGTCACCACGGTATTGCGTGCTACCAGCGGCGCCGCCAGAATCGCATTCTGCGCCTCGGGGGTGCCGCCTCCCGCTTTGAATAGTGGTTTACCACCGACCACACTCCAATTACTGTCGCTGCTGCTGGAGAGGTCAAACGCCCACATATTGCCCATCAGGTCGCCAGCGTAGACGCGATCCACCACTTTGTCGCCATCCAGGTCGACCAACCGCGGGGACGACAGGCCGTTCTTGCGGTCACTGACAGTGCCGGAGCCGGTACTGATAAATTTCCAGTCGCCGTTATGCCAGTTTCCATCTGCGCCCGCCTCGATATCGACGATAAACAGTCCGGCCACGCCGTTGTCGCTATTGTAGCCATTGCCGAAAATCGCCACCCATTTCCCATTGTTCAACTTGGCGATCTGCGCCCGGGAATAGGAATAACCGAGGTTCTTCTGGTCGGTACTGTCGCCGCCATCAAACTCCCACATGGTCACAGCGTCCGCATGGCTCTCGTCGAGCACCGACGGATCGGTGACATTGAGAGCAAAATAGCCCTTGCCACCGCCGCGCAGGCCGCCGATCAGCACCGTGTGCCAGTCCTCAGAATTTCCGCCAGTCGGATCGATGTAGACATCTGATACCGCGGGGGTCAGGTCGACATAATAATTATGTGAGTACTCGTCACTGGTGAATACGTGCAGGCCGTCGTAGCGCTCGGTGCTCAGCACCAGAGACGGAATATAGCCAAACACTTCCTCACCGGTATTCGCGTTGAAGCCGTGCAACATACCGTCGTTGGCGCCGACATAGACCATCGGCGTGCGGTTTTCCTCGTCGATCTGGAACTGCGCGTAACTCTGATTAGCGCTGTTACCGCCAAAATCGGCCGGCCAGTCCAGCTCCGGCTTGCCCACGTAAACCGGTGTCGAGTGCACGATATCACCGAGCAATTTCGGCTTGCCGTAATAGCTACCTGAAGCGAACGTACCGCGTGGCCGGAAACCACTCGCATCATCACTCGTCGTATCACCGCGGATATAGGCCAAACGATCATCTCTCAGGTTTGCCGTATCGTCGGTAGAACCGTCCGAGCTGTCGACTTTCAGATCCGCCTCGTGCGGCGTCACGCTATTGGTATCGAAAACGCCGCTACTGGTCGCAGTAAAAGGTACACCGGTGTTATTAAGATAGGTAATGATCTGGCGGGTGGAGGACGATTCGTCGGCGAGCTGTTCCGACGCCTCCCACTCGGTCGCGGCAATACGCCCGGTATCCGGATCCAGCGAGCGTGCAATCAGCTTGCCGCTGAAATCCGAGGTGTCGAATTTGGCCGAGTAGATGACAGCACCGGCATCCAGCGTGGTCGAGTTGAAAGCGACCGACGACTGGGTACCGACGGAATTGGAAATTGAAGCGATGGCATCGTTGAAGGAGGTCACCAGCGCCGATGCATCGGAGGCGTATTTGTAACTGCCGCCGCCCTGGTTGCCGGCATCCTTGAGCAACAGATTGTCTTTCAGACTGTCGTCGGCGAAGCCGATAAAGTAACTGGTGATATTGTTCTTGTGGGTCGGATCACTCGAGTCGGTCAGATCCGGGCGCCAGTCTACCTCGTGCAATGCCTGCGCCACGTCATCCATATAGTCGGACGGGTTATTATCCTGGCTTTCGTAGACATAGCCGGCGTTGACTTTCTTGTCGTTGGCAGAACAAGTCAGCCCATCGTTGCCGTTTGGGCAATCGCCGTCGTAATCCTGCAGGTCTTTACTGACGATACGGTCCTGGGTCGGCAGGCCATCGGTCAGGGTCAGGATAAAATTTTTCTGGCAGTAATACTGGATCGCGGGATCGGAACTGGTGGGGGCGGAGACGCCATCGGCGTAATGCGGTACGCGATCGAGCACTGTCGATGCGGTAACGTCTTCTTTAAGCGCCGGATCATCCGGGTGCAGCGTCACCGTCGCCGACTCATGGCCCTGAACGTAGTAGCGACCGAGGTCCGCGAGGGATTCGGCCAGTGGTGTCCAGTCCGTGGCATCGATGGCATTGATCTTGGTTATCAGATCGTCGCGTGCACCTGAAGTGGAAATACTGGTCAGCCCGTAGAGAATTTTGGCCCCGTCCGTATCATTAAATCGCGCCAGGCCGACGCGGATATCGCCCAGTCCGCGCACGACATCCACCGCCGCTGACTTGGCCACCGCAAGACGGGTATCACCACTGCTCAGCTCCGTCGCCATCGACCCCGACGAATCGAGCAGGATCATCAGGTTGGGTTCCGCCTTGCCTGTCGACTGCAGCGGCGCATTGGACAGGTTCAGCGCTTCCGCACTCGCGCAGGTGGAAACGGTGATCGAAAAACCGAAGAGCCCGAACAGCAGCGGTTTCAATGCAAATTTATTCATTGTTCGATTATCCGTAGAATTCGTTAAAAACGCTTGCCGTAGTGGCTGATGATGATGCGCTCGGTACCGCCGTCGTCACCGCCGTAGCCCCTGCCCAGGGCAACGATACGGAATACCTTAATTTCACCACCCCCCGTGGTCTGGCCGTAACCCTCGACGGTGATATCGTTAGCCGGATCTTCCTTGTCGGCATTGCCGGCGAGCTCTATATACAGGCGACCTTTCAGCTTGTTGCCGTTGCCATCCAGCATATCGACTTCGAGTTCGGTGGAATTTTCGCTATTCCAGGTGGAGGCATCCAGCATGTTATCGGGACCGTCCCCCTGCGTGCGCCGCCAGCCGCTAGCGCCAAAGTCGCCGGTGGTGGAGAGGCTGTCGATATACTGCTCGCCCTGGCGCGTCAACGCCTCGGCCACCTCCAGCGCCACCTTGGCATCGCGGGAGGCAAAGGTCATTTTCTCCTCGAGCAGCACAGAGCGCGCGGCGGAGACACCGATCATGGTCAGCACCAGCAGTACAATCAAGCTGACCACCAGCACCGCGCCCTGTTGCGAACGCCATGAATTCATCACATTTGTCCCCTGTTGCGAATCTTGGTGGTGGTCAGATAAACCTTGCGCAGTTTGCCGTCGCTGTAGGTCGTATCGTTGCCATCCAGGTCGGTCACCGTCAGGTCGTCCGCATTAACGCCGCTGTCGCTGGCAGCTACCAGTTGCACCTTGAGCGCCAGCACATTTTCCATTTCATTAGGGTCCGTGTCGGCAACTTTCCAGGTATCGACCACGTCATCGTTATCGGTATCGAATCCGTATAAAATCTGCAGGTCCTCGATGCCCGGAATCAGCTCCTGGGACGAGCCACTGTCCTCACTGACAAACAGTGACGGCGTGTTGGTGGTGTCATTGTTGGCGATAAAGTAGATACGCTGATAGGGCACCAGAATGCGGGAATCGGCACCGTATTCGCGCTGCAGATCCTTGGTCGCATTCTCGATGTAACCATCAGCGAGCGAGCCGGTATTGTGTACCAGGGTGCGTTTCAAAGAACTGCCGCCGCCTCCGGTTTGCACATTGGTAATGGTCATCAGCTCACCGCTCTGGCAGTTGGTCAGCAATATCGTCTGCCCCTCCGCCACCTGGCAGTTCTGGCTCGCCATGATTGACGCCGCCTGCGAACTCGGCACCATGCGCCCAGTACCTCCACAGGCGTCCTCGGAACCGCGCAGATACAGGATATCGGTTCCGTCGATTACATCCTTGGTGCCAATCGTCACACCGCTGGCGTCATCCGTTCCCAAGATGCCCTGAGTGCCGAGGCTGTTCAGGTAATCCTGCGCTTTCACATAGTCCGGATCGCTGGTATCCAGGTGGTTGCGAATGCTGCCCGGATCCGGCGCACAACCCCAGTAATCGGCAATGCGGATCTGCCGGGCCAGCAGGTCCATGGCAAATCGCCCGCTCTCCTGCACCCGCGCGAAGGCGGTCTGCATCCGCATTGTGTTGCGGTTACTGTCGAATATCTGCAGTACCCCCCACAACAGCATAGCGCTGAGCAGAATGGCAATCATCAGTTCGATCAGTGACAGACCCCGCTGTCGGCCGAGAGGTGTCAGGTTCATAAATCCACCGCCAGTACAAAGGATTTCTGTTCGGCGCCGCCGCTGGCCGTGCCGCGATTTTCTCCGGTATGCTGCTCGTTCCAGGTTACCGTCAGGGTTACTTTTTCGCCGTTCACTTCAACTTTTCCCTTGCCGTCCGGCAGGTTGGTGGAAATGACCTGGCCCCAGTCGTACAGGTCCAGGCTGGCTATCTGTGCCGGGGTACATTTAGTGCTGCAATCCACCGACGACTCGCTACCGTCCACGGTCTTGCTGCTGTAGCTGCCCAACTCCCGGCCATCGGGATTCGCGCGCAGGCGATCCGCCATTTCCTCGGCAGCCAGCGCGGCCAGATAGCGCTGGTGGGAGTTGTTGCCATTTTTCAGGCTCATCATCTGTGTCGCGGACAGGCCCAACAGGCCCACGGCCAGCACCAAGATGGTCACCAGCACCTCGATCATGGTCGCGCCCGAGTGTTTCTTCATCCTTTCCACCTGGTCTTTCCACCTAGTTGCAAGCAATGCCGGAAGACATCCGCAGGATGCCCGACGACAGCAGGCTCACCTGCTTGCCGTGATCGCCGCTGCGATCGTCACAGAGCGTAATTTTGAGCTGGTTGCCGCCGCCGCTAACCGTTCCGCGGGGACTGTAGGACAGCGACAGGTTGCTCGACGCCGAGCCATCAATATCCCCACTGACAGCGAGATCGGTGACCGACGACAGGCGCACAACGCGTAACTCTTCAGTACCGTCATCGTCGAAGTTGCCGTCGCCGTCCGCGTCAAACCAGACGCGCACGCCCTTGGCGAGGCTACCTGAAAGCGCATCGACCTGAACCGCGCGGCCGCGGCGCACAGCTTCGGCGCGGGCGAAATGAAACGCCCCCGACAGGTCGTTGACCGCGGCGGTGAGGCGGTTGTCTTTAATCATGCTGGTAAAGGAAGGCACACCGATGGCCATGACGATGCCCAGGATGGTTATCACTATCATCAGCTCTATCAGCGTAAATCCCGCTGAGCGCCGGAAACTGTGCATATTTTGAACCCGATATTATTGTCGATCCGGCGTACGCGACGCCGGTAGAACATATATACCAGTGTTTGGGGAAAGAAAAAGAGAGGGAATCGTCAGTGTCGTGGATCGCCGACAGGCGGCGGCGCAAAGGCGACTAACGGCAGGTTTTGCGGCGCCATCTTCAACTAGCTTTCAACCAGCCTTCGACCGGCGGCAACACAGGGTTCCGCCGCTCGACGGGTTTCAGCGCAGTTCTTTCGGCAGCGAAAAGCGGATATTTTCCTCGGCACCGGCCAGTTCCTCGGGCAGTTCGGCACCGAGCTGCTGCAGGCGCTCGATCACTTCGCGCACCAGCACTTCGGGAGCCGAGGCACCGGCGGTAATACCGATGGAACGCTTGCCCGCAAGCCAGGTGGAATCGATATCCGTGGCGCCATCGATCAGCTTGGCCGTGGCACCGCAGCGTTCGGCCAGCTCGCGCAGGCGGTTGGAATTGGAGCTGTTGGGGCTGCCCACCACCAGTACCAGGTCGCACTCCAGCGCCAGCTGCTTGACCGCGTCCTGGCGGTTCTGGGTCGCGTAACAGATATCGTCCTTGCGCGGCCCGCGAATCTGCGGGAAGCGCGCGCGCAGGGCGTCGATGACCCGCGCAGTGTCATCCATGGATAATGTGGTCTGGGTGACGAAAGCCAGGTTGTTTTCATCCTGCACCTGCAGCTTATGCACATCCTGCTCATCTTCGACCAAGTAGATAGCACCACCGGCATTGCGCTCGTACTGACCCATGGTGCCCTCCACTTCCGGGTGCCCAGCGTGGCCGATCAGGATGCACTCGGAGCCCTCGGTACTGAACTTGCTCACCTCCATATGCACCTTGGTCACCAGCGGGCAGGTGGCATCGAAGACTTTCAGGCCGCGCTCGGCCGCCTCTTGCTGCACTGCCTTGGAGACACCGTGTGCGCTAAAGATCACGATCACGTCGTCCGGCACTTCGCACAACTCGTCCACGAACACCGCGCCGCGCTCGCGCAGGCTGTCGACCACAAACTTGTTGTGCACGACCTCGTGACGCACATAGATGGGCGCACCGAACACATCCAGGGCGCGGTTGACGATATCGATTGCGCGGTCCACGCCGGCGCAGAAACCGCGGGGATTGGCGAGGCGGATTGCAGTCATTAGTTCACCGATGCCACTTCAATGATTTTCACGTGAAAGTTGAGCGTCTGCCCGGCCAGCGGGTGATTAAAATCCACGGTAACTTCGTCATCGCCGACTTCCTGAACCACGCCCGGCAGTTCGCCGCCGCCGTTGTCGAAGGAGACCACCAGCCCCGGCTCCAGCTTGATATCCGGCGCAAAGTGATCGCGGCGCACCTTCTGGATATTCGATGGATTGCGCTGGCCAAAACCCGCCTCTGGCGGGATCTCGATTTCCGCCTCGTCGCCGGCTTCGAGGCCAAACAGGGCCCTCTCGAAGCCCGGCAACAAGCTGCCGTCACCCACGGTAAAGGACGCCGGATCACTTTTAAAGGTGGAATCCACCTCAGTGCCGTCCTCCAGCTGCAGGCTGAAATGCAGGGTGACATGGCTGTGTTCGCCAATTACGTTATTCGCCATTTAAACTTCTGCGCTCTTCTTCGCGTCGTTGTCTTTGTCGCCGTCTTTACCGCTCTTTTCGGTAAAAAAAAGCAATTCAATCACCAGCATGGCGGCACCGATACTGATCGCCATATCCGCCACGTTGAAGACCGGGAAGCTCCAGCTGCCGTAGTAGACGGAAATAAAATCCCGCACATAACCCAGCTCCACCCGGTCCCACAAATTGCCCAGGGCACCGCCAAGCACCAGCGCCAGTGCGAAGGGCTCCCAGCGTTTGTGCGCCGGCAGGCGCCACAGCCACACGCTGACCAGTGCGCTGAACCCCAGTGCAATCAGGCCGAACAGCCAGCGCTGCCAACCGCCCGCGTCGGCGAGGAAACTGAAGGCGGCGCCGGTGTTTTCGGCGTAGGTAAATTGCAGAAACCCCGGAATAATCTGCAGCGGCGGACCGTAGCGGAACTGGGAGACTGCCCACACCTTGGTGACGATATCCGCACCGATGGTCAGCAGTGCCAGCCAGTACCAGCGCCAGGGGTGGGCGAACACGGTGAGTCCGCCCGACTTGGGGCCTTGATCAGGCATAGTGTCTTTCCTCGCCGGCGCCGCTGATATTTTCCACACAGCGGGAACAGATATCCGGGTGTGCGGGATCGGCGCCGACATCGGCGCGGTAGTGCCAGCAGCGCGCGCATTTCGGGTGATCCACCTTGCTGACGGAGACTTTCAAGCCCGGCAGTTCGGTGGCCTCGGCACCGGCCGCATCGCTGAGTCGCTGTACCGAAGTGGACGAACAGATCAGCACGAAACGCAGCTCGTCGGCGAGTTCGAGCAGTTTTTCCTGCAGGTCCTCGTCGGCGAACAGGGTCACTGCCGCCTGCAACGAACCGCCGATATTACCGGCGCCGCGCTGCTCTTCGAGCACCTTGTTGACCGCGGTTTTCACCTGCGCGATCGCCGCCCAGTAGTCCGCGCCCTTGTCCGCATCGGCGGGCAGTTTCGGCAGCGGGTACCACTCTTCGATAAAGATGGTTTCAGCCTTGTCACCGGGGATGGACTGCCACAACTCGTCGGCAGTAAAGCTCAGGATCGGCGCCACCCAGCGGGTGAAGGCGTGCACGATATGGTACAGCGCCGTCTGCGCGGAGCGGCGCGCGATGCTGTCACCCTTGGTGGTGTACTGGCGATCCTTGATGATATCCAGGTAGAAACCGCCCATTTCCACCACGCAGAAGTTGTGCAGCTTCTGGTAGATCTGGTGGAACTGATAGTTGTCGTAGGCAGCGATGATTTCGTCCTGCAGGCGCGCGGCCTTGTCCAGCGCCCAGCGGTCCAGTGCCAGCAGTTGGTCGTCCGGCAGCAGGTCGGTGGCCGGATCGAAACCGGCCAGGTTGGACAGGAAGAAACGCGCGGTATTGCGCAGGCGGCGGTAGGAGTCCGCAGTGCGCTTGAGGATCTCGTCGGACACCGCCATCTCGCCGCTGAAGTCGGTGGCCGCCACCCACAGGCGCAGCACGTCCGCGCCCAGTTTGTTAATCACATCCTGCGGCGCCACGGTATTGCCGATCGACTTGGACATCTTGCGACCCTGCGCATCCACGGTGAAGCCGTGGGTCAGCACCTGCTTGTAGGGCGCGCAGTCGTTGATCGCGATGGAGGTCTTCAGCGACGACTGGAACCAGCCGCGGTGCTGGTCGGAGCCCTCCAGATACAGGTCGGCCGGGAAACGCAGGTCGTCGCGGCGCTCCAGCACGGCGTAGTGGGTCACACCCGAATCGAACCACACATCCAAAGTGTCGGTGACCTTCTGGTAGTGCTCGGCATCATCGCCGAGCAGCTCGGCCGGATCGAGATCGAACCACACGTCCATGCCGCCGGCGTCGACCTTTGCCGCCACTTTGTCCATCAGCGCCGGGGTATCCGGGTGAATCTCGTGGGTCTCTTTGTGCACAAACAACGCGATGGGCACACCCCAGGTGCGCTGGCGGGAAATACACCAGTCCGGGCTGGCGTCGAGCATCGAATCGATACGCGCCTTGCCCCAGCCGGGAATCCACTGCACGGCATCGGCCGCCTTCTGCGCGTGGTCGAGCAGGTCGTTCTGCTGCATGCTGATAAACCACTGCGGCGTGGCGCGGTAGATCAGCGGCGTCTTGGTGCGCCAGCAGTGCGGGTAGCTGTGCACCAGTTTGTCCTGGTGTAACAGCACGCCTTTCTCTTCCAGTAACGCGACGATCTTGTCGTCCACCTTGTACACGTGCTCACCGGCAAAAACCGGCACGCTGTCGCGGTAGACGCCATTGTCGTCGACGTAATTCAGCGTTTCGATACCGTACTTCTTGCCCACCAGAAAATCGTCCGGGCCGTGATCGGGCGCGGTGTGTACGCAGCCGGTACCGGCGTCGGTAGTGACGTGATCACCGAGAATGATCGACAATTCCTTGTCGTAGAACGGGTGGTGGATCTTCATGTGCTCCAGCGCCGCGCCACGGATATGGCCGACGACCTCGCCCTCGATACCGGCGCGGGCGAGCACCGCGTCTTTCAACTCCTCGGCGACCAGGATGCGCTTGTCACCGGTCTGCACGACCACATATTCCAGCTCCGCATTGACAGAGACCGCCTGGGACGACGGCAGCGTCCAGGGCGTGGTGGTCCAGATCACCACCGACAGCGGGCCGTCGCCGGCGTGGCCGCCGGCGGCGTCGGCGATCGCCAGCGCGGTTTCCTCGGTTACCGGGTAGCAGACGTCGATGGAGAAAGAGGTCTTGTCCTGGTACTCCACTTCCGCCTCGGCCAGCGCCGAGCCGCCCACGACACTCCAGTACACCGGCTTGAAGCCGCGCGCCAGGTGGCCGTTCTGCACAATGCGCCCGAGCGCGCGGATGATGTCGCCCTCGAACTGGAAATCCATGGTGCGGTAAGGGTTGTCCCACTCGCCGAACACGCCCAGGCGGATGAAATCTTTTTTCTGTCCCTCGACCTGTTTGGCAGCGTAATCGCGGCACTTCTGGCGGAAGGTCTTGTGGTCCACCTTGACCCCGGCCTTGCCGATTTTCTTTTCGACACGATGCTCGATCGGCAGACCGTGGCAGTCCCAGCCGGGCACGTAGGGGGCGTCGAAACCGCTCAGGGTCTTCGACTTGACGATGATGTCCTTGAGGATCTTGTTGACCGAGTGACCGATATGGATATCGCCATTCGCATAGGGCGGGCCGTCGTGCAGGATAAACTGCTCGCGACCGGCGCGCGCCGCGCGGATCTGTTCATAGAGCTTTCCGTCCTGCCATTTTTTCAGAATCGCCGGCTCCCGCTGCGGCAGGTTGCCGCGCATGGGAAACTCGGTGTGGGGCAGATTCAGGGTCGCTTTGTAATCGGTCATTGGGTGTCTACTTCAGCTCTAGACTAAAAAATTGGGTTGTCGGTCGGGGGGCGGTACGCGCCCCGCTCAGGGCTGCCGGGCAAACCAGGCCCTGGCATCCTCGATATCCTGCGCGATGCGCGCCTTGAGAATTTCCAGCGAGTCGAATTTCTCCTCGTCGCGCAGCTTGTGGCAGAACTCCACCGCCAGTTCGCGGCCGTAGAGATCGCCACTGAAATCGAACAGGTTCACCTCCAGTAATGGCTGCGCCCCGGCACCTTCCACGGTGGGGCGAAAGCCCACATTGGCCACGCCGTCGATCACCTTGCGGCCCGGCGCCAGCTCGCTGCCGTCGGTGGCACTGGTGCGCACCGTGTACACACCCACCAATGGCGAGCGGTAGCGGTGCAGGCGTACATTGGCCGTCGGCGCGCCCAGCTGGCGTCCCAGCGCACGCCCCGGCGCCACCCGCCCGGTAATACGGTACGGCTTGCCGAGCAGGGTCTCCGCCAGGGCAAAATTCCCGGCTTCCAGCGCCGCGCGGATGCGCGTGCTGCTGACCCGCTCGCCATCGATTTCCACCGTCGCGGTATCCTCGACGGTAAAGCCGGCCTCGGCGCCGATACGCTGCAGCGACCGGTAGTCACCGCTGCGATCGCAGCCGAAGCGGAAGTCGTCGCCCACCACCAGGTGCTCGATGCCGAGTCCATCCACCAGTATGCGCTGAATAAATGCCTCTGCATCCAGGCTGCGCAGCGTCTCATTGAACTGCAGGCACAGCACCCGATCGATGCCGGCAGCGAACAGCGCCAGCACCTTCTCCTTGAAGCGCATCAATCGAGCCGGCGCCTTCTCACCGGAGAAGTACTCGTGGGGCTGGGGCTCGAAGATAATCGCCACCGCGGGCAGATTCCGCTCCCGGGCCCGCTGGCGCAACTGGGCAACAATCGCCTGGTGCCCCAGGTGCACGCCGTCGAATGACCCGATGGTCGCCACGCAGCCGCGGTGCCGCGGGCGCAGGTTGTGCAAGCCGCGAATCAGTTCGCGTCTGTGTTCGCAACTAGGGTCGCGCTGTTGGACCACGGCGGCCTTCCCATCCTCACAAAATCGAGCGCCGCAGTATAGCGGATTCGGGGTTGGCGGTCAGTGGTGGAAAACCGCCAGTCGCGCCCCGGTCACGCCGCGTCAGCTGGTGGCGCGAAAATGGCGCGGGCGCAGCCCCAGGGCCAGCAGCGCCAGGCCAAAGGCCCCACCGCCGGCGGCGACCAGGACTCCCATGCGCCAACAGCGCTGCCACCAGAGCCACTGGTCCCACTCGGGCCAGTAATGCAGACCCAGCACCAGTACGGCCACCATCGCCGCACAGGCGAGCGCCAGGCGCAGCAGATACGCGCCCCAGCCGGCCTCCGGGAGGTACACATCATCGCGACGCAAGCCGCGGTACAGCAGCCAGGCGTTGATCGCCGCCTGGCACGCCGTCGCCAGCGCCAGCCCCATATGGCCGAGTCGCAGGTAATGATTGAGCGGGATCACAAACACCAGGCTCAACAGCATCTTGGCGCTGATCGCGATCAGCCCGAAGCGCACCGGCGTATAGGTGTCCTGGCGGGCGAAGTAACCCGGCGCCAGCACCTTGATCAGCATGAAGGACAGCAGACCGATGGAGTAGGCCCGCAGTGACCAGGCAGACATGGCCATATCCCGCGGCTCCATGCGTCCGTACTGAAACAGCGTGGTCAGCAGTGGCTCCGCCAGCACCATCAATGCCACCGCGGCCGGCAGCGAGATCAGGGTCACACTGCGCAGCGCCCAGTCCAGAGTGTGGCGAAAGCGGCGCGGATCGCCGTCGGCGTGCTGGCGCGACAGGTTGGGCAGAATCACCGTGGCCACCGCCACACCGAACACCCCCAGCGGCAGTTCGGTCAGGCGATCGGAGAAGTACAGCCAGGACACACTGCCGGACGGCAGGAACGAGGCCAGCACCGTGTCCAGCACCAGGCTGATCTGGGTCACCGAGACACCGAAGATCGCCGGTCCCATCAGGCGCAGAATCTTGCGTACCCCCGGGTAGTGCCAGTCCCAGCGCGGTCGCGGCAATAGCCCGTGACGCGCGAGGAACGGCAACTGAAACAACAATTGCGCGACCCCGGCGGCGAGCACGCCCCAGGCCAGCGCGGCGATCGGCGGCTCGAACCAGCGCCCCCCCAGCAGCGCCGCCGCGATCAGCACCAGATTGAGCAGTACCGGAGTCAGCGCCGGTATCGCAAAACGGTCGAAACTGTTGAGGATGGCCCCGGAGAAACCGGCCAGGGAAATCAGCATCAGGTAGGGAAAGGTGATGCGCAGCAGTTCGGTCGCCAGCGCAAACTTCTGCGCCTCGCCGCCCCACCACCAACCGAACGCGAACAGTCCCGCCACCAGCGGCGCGCAGAGCACCCCGATCAGTGTCACCAGCAGCAGTGTGCCGCCCAGCGCCCCGGCCACCCGGTCATTCAGCGCCCGCGCCGCGGCCACGCCGCCCTTCTGCCGGTATTCCGCCAGCACCGGTACAAACGCCTGGGAGAAAGCGCCCTCGGCGAACAGGCGACGAAAGAAATTGGGTATCTTGAAGGCCACGAAGAAGGCGTCGGCGGCGTCGCCGGCACCGGCGAAGCGCGCCAGCACCATATCGCGCGCCAGTCCCGCCACCCGCGACAGCATGGTCGCCCCGCCGACAACGGTGCTGCCGCGCAGCAGGCCGGCGGCCCCGGACTTTTCCTGCGGTTGTTTCTCGTGCACCGGCGACTGCGACAACTTGCGACTCCTAAAGCTGTGGATAGGGGCTGATGGCCGGCAAGTCTACCGCAATTCCCGGCCCCAGCGCGGTACCCGGTACCCGGTACCCGGTACCACGCAGAGTAATCGTCCCTGCCGCATCGCCAGGCTGAAACTATACTCAAGTTGAGATTGTGGTGTGCCCCAAGGGAATGGCGGCACGAGGAGACAAAGGATGACCATTAACGCACTGATTATCGCTCTGGCGCTGGCACTTCTGCTAACGGTCGCAGTAGCTCTGGGCCCCCGCCCGCAGCGCGTGCGGGTGCGCATAGACACCCCGCGCGATCGTCGCTACCGCCGCCAGCACCGCTAGTCCCCAGCGGGCACGCGAAGCTGGCTGCCAGATTTCGCCACAATTGGGCGCGGATTCGCCCCACTGGCGCCACGCCAGTGCCTCCTTGCAGTTTTTTAATAACTCTCGACCGGGCCGGAACACAGAGTTGGCCCACCCGAGAAGCGAAATGAAAACCGCAAGGAGAAAGAACATGAAAAAAGTACTGATGGCTGTAACTCTGGGCTCCCTGATCACCACCGGCGTCCAGGCTTCTGAAACCAATTCCGAGTTTCAAGGATCGAAACTGACCCCGGCCAAGCAGGCCACCGTCTTTACCGGTGCCGCTGTGGCAGGCGCCGCAGTGGGTGGACCGGTCGGTTTTATCGCCGGAGCCCTGGGCGGCGCCTGGCTGGGCGAGCAGATCAAACACGCAGAAGAGGCAGATATGCTGGCATCACAACTGGCCGAGAGCCGCACCGAACTGGGCAACCTGGCACAACAACTGGATTCAACGCGCCTGTCGGCCAACGATGCGAATGAACTCGCCCTCGACACCCTGCAGTTCCAGCTGATGTTCACCACCGGTGACGACCAGCTGCAAGACGGCCAGCGGGCCCAGCTGGCTGCGCTGGCAGATTTCCTCAACCGCCACCCACGCCTGCAGGTGCAGCTCGAGGGCCGCGCCGATCCCCGCGGCAGCGACGGCTACAACAATGTACTGTCCGACCAGCGCGCCCTCAGTGTCGAACACGCGCTGGAGGAGTACGGCGTCGACGCGACTCGCATCAGCCGCCGCGCCCTTGGCGCTACCTACTCCAAGGCCACCCGCGGCGATGCCGACGCCTACGCCCTCGAGCGCCGCGTGGATATCCACTTCAGCCTGCCGGAATCCATGGCCGGTACCTTCTGAGTCGCCTCAGGGGAACCCCGACGCCGGGGCCCGCTTGAGAAACGATTGCCGAACAGGCTGTTGAGCAAGCGGGCACCTACAGCGGAACCGACAGGTATCACCGGACCACAAATCCGGGTCCCTATCCGCGCCGACAGAAAGCCTTGATTTACCCCCGACCCGCCCCCTGGCGGGTCGCCAAACCGGGAACAAAGCGTCGCAGTGCAAGCGCCCGGTTTGGCCCCTCTGTGCGAACCCTGTTGTACTTGCTGTAGTTGCGGGCGCCCGGCGCCCGTTTTTTTGCCACCCGGACTCGAGCACCGCTCAACACGACTCGCCACCCACCCGCGAATAAGGCATGATTTCACGCCAGCATAAAAAACCACCGGGGACACTGATGAGTGCCACCATCGCCATCGTCGAAGACGAACGCGCCATTGCCGAAAACTACCGCGATGCCCTGCGCCGCAGCGGCTACAACGTCAACCTGTACAGTGACCGCCCCGGCGCGCTGGAGGCATTCCGCCAGCGCCTGCCGGACCTGGCAGTCATTGACGTCGGCCTCGGCGCGGAAGTGGAAGGCGGTTTCGAACTGTGCCGCGAGCTGCGCGCCATGGCGCCAATCCTGCCGATCCTGTTCCTGACCGCGCGCGACTCCGAGCTGGACATCATTTCCGGCCTGCGCCTCGGCGCCGACGACTACCTGACCAAGGACATCTCCCTGCCGCATATGCAGGCACGGATCAACGCGCTGCTGCGCCGCGTCAGCGTGCTGCGCGACCAGAGCGACGAAGCGGAGACCCTGACCCAGGGGCCACTGGAACTCGACCTCTCGCGCCTGCACTGCCACTGGAACGGCGAGCGTATCGACCTCACAGTCACCGAATTCTGGATAGTGCACGCGTTGGTCAGGCGGCCCGGACACGTGAAGTCCCGCACCCAGCTGATGGAAGCCGCGCGGGTGGTGCTCGACGACAACACCATCACCTCCCACGTCAAACGCATCCGCCGCAAGTTCCAGGCCGCCGACAGCGACTTCGACGCCATCGGTACCGCCTATGGCATGGGTTACCGGTGGCAGGTGTAGACGAATGCCGGGAGTCGGCGCTGGTCGGATGGGGTGCGCCCTACCGGCCCCGAATCTGTAGAACACGACCATGAATCTCCGCCGCCAGCTTCTGATCGTCAGCCTGGTCGCCCTGGCCCTGCCCTGGGCCGGTGTGCAGTACCTGCGCCAGGTAGACAGCGCCCTGGCCCAGGGGCAGATGCAGGCCCTGAAGGCCACTGCCAGCGCCGTGGCTGCGCGGCTGGCCAGCGCGCCCCGGCTGATCGCGCCGGAAGCAGCGCGGCTGGGCCGCCAGCCCGGCGCCCAGCTGTACCTGAATCCGCTGCCACAGGCGCCGCTGCTGGACGGCTACGGCAGCGACTGGCGCCCCTGGCAGCTGGCGCCGCAACTGCTCAACGATGCCAGCGGCAAGCCGCTGGCCCGCGTCACCCTCGGCCGCAGCGGTGACCGCATCTACCTGCTGCTGACCGTGGCCGATACCACCCCGACTTACCAGGATCCGCGCACCGGCCTGCTGGCCAGCGGCGATTCGGTCGAAATCTATACCGGCGGCCGCCACTACACCCTGCCCCTGACCGGCCAGGGCCCCGCCCGTGCGCTGTGGCACAACGACCGTCGCGGCGTCGACGAGCGCGAGCTGCGCCTGCGCGGCCGCTGGACCGCCTCCAATCGTGGCTACCAGCTAGAACTGGCGCTGCCGTTCGCCCTCAGCGGGGGCGCCATGGCCATCACCGTCAGCGACCGCAGCGTGAGCAACGGCGGCCCGCCCGATCGCCGCGCCACCACCCTGCCCGCCGACGGCCGCCCCGGCGCCCTGATCGAACCGCTGCCGGCGCTGCAGGCGGAACTCGAACATTTCGCGCGGCCGCACCTGCGCCTGGCCGTCGTGGACAGCGAGGGCTTCCTGCTCGCCAGCAGCGGCCACACAGAAACTCCCGAAAACATGGATGCGCCACCCCGCCACTGGCTGCGGGACTGGTTCTACCGCCGCCTGCTGGACCGCACCGCGCTGCCGGAAATGCCACAGCAGGGGCTACCGGGCACCGTGACCGATAATCACACCCCGGTGCAGCAGTGGTTTGGCACCGCTGGCGGCGACCGCATCGGCGCCGCCAGCGTGCCGGTGATCACCCGCGCCGACGACATCGTCGAGCGGCCGCTGCTGGGCCGGGTGGTGGCACTGCAGTCGGGCGCTGCGGTGCAGTCGCTGACCGAATCCGCGGCTCACCGCCTGTGGCTGATCAGCTGCGTCGCCGCCGGTGCCGCCCTGCTAGCGCTGCTCGGCTACGCCAGCTGGCTGTCCTGGCGCATCCGCCGCCTGCACCGCGCCGCAGGCAATGCCGTGGATGCCAGCGGCCGGCTGCGCGGCAATTTCCCCCGCGCGCGTACGAATGACGAGCTGGGCGCATTGAACCGGGCCTTCGCCAGTTTGCTCGGGGAGCTGGACCAGTACCACCAGTACCTGCGCACCCTGGCCAGCAAGCTGTCGCATGAGCTGCGCACCCCGCTGGCGGTAGTGCGCTCGTCGCTCGACAACCTGACCGCCGGCGAACTGGACGAACACGGGCGCCGCTACGCCGAACGGGCGATGGAAGGCAGCGCGCGGCTCTCCGGTATTCTCAACAGCCTTGCCGCCGCCAGCCACCTGGAAGCCAGCATCCAGCACTCTGAAACCGAAGATTTTGACCTGGCCGACCTGCTCGACGTGCTGACGCAGAGCTACGCCGACGCACAGCCGCAGTACCGCTTCACGCTGCACAAGCCGGACGGCCCGCTGCCGGCGCACAGCGCGCCGGAGCTGCTGGCGCAGCTGCTCGATAAACTGGTAGATAACGCCTGTAGCTTCGCCCCCGATGGCAGCGAGATACAGCTGCGCGCCAGCCGCACCCGCGACGGTTACCGGCTGGAAGTGGAAAACGACGGCCCACCGCTGCCGCAGGGCTTCGCCCACAAGCTGTTTGACTCACTGGTCTCGGTGCGCGACGACGGCGGCAAGGCCGGCCACCTGGGGCTCGGGCTACATATCGCGCGGCTGATCGCCGACTTCCACGGCGGCCAGTTGAGCGCCGCTAACCGGGAGGATGATTCAGGCGTGGTGTTCACTCTCGAACTTCCGGCATGAAGTGCACCCCACAATGGTTGACAAACAACCAACTGTGGCGATAATGTCGCGTCCCAATCGGGCCCCGGGCCCGGAAGATTTAGCGATTTTACAGATTCCAGACAGGAGCAACCGGTGGCCAACTCACCTCAAGCGAAGAAGCGCGCGCGCCAGAACGACAAGCGCCGCAACCACAACGCCAGCCTGCGCTCCATGGTGCGCACCTACATCAAAAAGGTAGTTGCGGCCATCGATGCAGGTGACGCGGAAAAAGCCAAGACTGCCTACGCGGAAGCGGTACCGGTCATCGACCGCATGGCGGACAAAGGCATTATTCACAAGAATAAAGCCGCCCGTCATAAGAGCCGCCTGAACGCGCAGATCAAAGCTCTGGCAGCCTAAGCGTCAGCGACTCAAGTAGACGCCTCGCGCGAATACAAAAAAGCCCCGCACCAGCGGGGCTTTTTCTTTTATACCGATCCATAGAGACCATTCCGGTGCCCTGCAGCTCAGGTGCGCCTCTGCTCCGCAGCCAGCCGCACGGCCAGCCCCGCCAACACAAACCCCATCACATAGCGCTGCACCCCCAGCCACAAGGGCCTGCGCGCAAACCAGCGCGAGATACCCGCGGCGAACAGCACGATCAGCAGATTGACCACAAAGCTGACCGCGATCTGGGTCGCGCCGAGCAGCAGGCCCTGCGCAAACACTGAACCCCGCGCAGTATCGATAAACTGCGGGAGTATCGACAGGTAAAACACCGCAATCTTCGGGTTGAGCAGATTGGTCAGAAACCCCATGAAAAAGAGTCGCAGCGGCGAATCCGGCGACAGCGGCTGCGGATCGAACGGGGAGCGGGCACCGGGGCGCAGCGCCTGCCAGGCAAGCCACAGCAGGTAGGCAGCCCCCGCGTATTTCAGCAGCTCGTAGGCCAGCGGTATCGCGAGCAGCAGCGCCGCCAGGCCCGCGGCGGCGGCGAACATATGCACCAGGAATCCCGCCACCACCCCAAGCAACGAGATGAACCCACCGGCCCTGCCCTGACAGATGGATCGGGACACCAGGTAAATCATGTTCGGACCCGGCGTCAGCACCATCAGCAGCGCCGCGCCGACGAACACCAGCCAATCGCCAACCGCAATCATCGATTTCCTCCCTGGAGGCGGCAGTTTTGCGCACTCAACGAGCTACAGCAGGATCAGGTTGTCGCGGTGGATCAGCTCGTCGTCATCGCGGTAGCCCAGCAGCTCAACAAATTTTTCCGAGGGCCGGCCGAGAATCCGCGCCGCCTCGGTGCTGTCGTAGTTGACCAGGCCGCGCGCTATTTCATCGCCGGCGGCGTTGCGACACGACACCAGCTCACCGCGGCGGAAACGTCCCTCCACCGCCGTGACCCCCACCGCCAGCAGGCTCTTGCCAGCGCTGCGCAGGGCCGCCTCGGCACCCGCATCCAATACCAGCGCGCCACGCACCTGTAGCTGTCCGGCCAGCCAGCGCTTGCGCGCGGTGAGCGGGTCCGCGTCCGGCAGCAGCAGCGTGCCCAGCGGTTCGCCGCGGCAGACGCGCTCGATCACCTCGCGCTGCGCACCGCCGGCAATCACCGTGCTGGCACCGGAGCGCGCGGCCAGTTGCGCGGCGCGCACCTTGGTGCTCATGCCGCCGCGGCCGAGCCCGCTGCGCGAGCCGCCGGCCATGGCCAGCAGCGCCGGATCGGTGGCGGCGCCCTCGGAGATCAGTTCGGCATCGGGGTTGTCGCGCGGATCCTGGGTAAACAGGCCGTCGGCATCGGTCAGAATCAGCAGCGCGTCCGCCTCCACCAGGTTCGCCACCAGCGCCGCCAGGCTGTCGTTGTCACCGAAGCGGATCTCGTCGGTGACGACGGTGTCGTTCTCGTTGATGATCGGCATGGCGCCGAGAGACAGCAGCGTGCGCAGGGTGCTGCGCGCATTCAGGTAGCGGGTGCGATTAGACAGGTCGTCGTGGTCGAGCAGGATCTGCGCGGTGCGGCAGTCGAACTGGCCGAAGGCGTGCTCGTACACCTGTACCAGGTGGCTCTGCCCCACGGCAGCGGCGGCCTGCAACTGGTGCACGGATTCCGGCCGGCGGCGCCAGCCGAGCCGGTCCATACCGGCGGCAACGGCCCCGGACGAGACCAGCAGTACCTCGATACCGCGGCTGCGCAGGGCGGCAATCTGTTCCACCCAATTGAAGATGGCGGCGCGATTGACGCCGCGACCATTGTCGGTCAGCAGGGCGCTGCCGATCTTGATTACCCAGCGCCGGCTGGCGGCCAACTGTTGCCGAGCTTGCACTGACTCCCTCCCCTGGAAGGCCCCTGCGGCGGGGCATGAAAGCCGGGCCATACCTCTGCCCGGGCGCTTGTCTTCAGCAGTCTGGCGATGCGGCCACAGGGGCCACCGCAACTACTGGTTAGGGCCGGTATTCTATATCGACGTCGTGATCGTCGTCGTCCCAATCTTCGTCCTCATCGTCCGCGCTGGCGCCGCGGCGCTTGGCGCGCTGGGCTTCGCGCAGCTCGTCGATACGGCTGCGGGCCTCGCGCTGCATCTGCCGCTGGGACTCGAGTTCCGCCTCTGCCAGCTCCGCATCCGCCGCCTCGTCCTCGCGACGCTGCTCGAGGTAGTCCATCAGGCGACCGGACAACTGCTCGGTGCCCTCACCACGGATGGCGGCGACCCGGAACACCGGCCCGTCCCAGCCCAGCGCCTCGACGATGGCGTCGCAGCGCGCGTCCAGTTCACCCGCCGGCACCAGGTCGGTCTTGTTCAGCACCAGCCAGCGCTCGCGCCCGGCCAGAGTGGGACTGAATGCCGCCAGCTCGCGCTCGATCGCGCGCGCGTTGTCGACCGGATCGGTGCCGTCGAACGGCGCCAGGTCCACCAGATGCAGCAGCACGCGGCAGCGGGTCAGGTGCTTGAGGAAGCGGATTCCCAGGCCGGCGCCCTCGGCGGCGCCCTCGATCAGGCCGGGAATATCGGCGATGACGAAACTGCGGTGCCGCTGCACCTGTACCACCCCCAGATTCGGCACCAGGGTGGTAAACGGATAATTCGCCACTTTCGGCTTGGCCGCGGAGACGGCGCGGATAAAGGTGGATTTGCCGGCGTTCGGCAGGCCCAGCATGCCGACGTCCGCCAGCACCTTCAGCTCCAGCTTGAGGTTGCGCGCATCGCCCTCGGTGCCATTGGTGGTCTGGCGCGGGGCGCGGTTGGTGCTGGACTTGAAGCGGGTATTGCCGAGGCCGTGCCAGCCGCCCTGGGCGACCATCAGGCGCTCGCCGGCCTCGGTCATATCGCCGAGGGTCTCACCGGTGTCGACGTCGATCACGGTGGTGCCCACCGGCACCTTCAGCACCAGATCGGCCCCCTTGGCACCGGTGCAGTTGCGACCGCGCCCCTGCTGACCGCTCTCGGCGGCATAGCGGGGCTGGTAGCGGTAGTCCACCAGGGTGTTCAGGGACTCGTCCGCCTCCAGGTACACGGAACCGCCGTCGCCGCCGTCACCGCCGTCCGGGCCGCCCCTCTCGACAAATTTTTCCCGGCGAAAGCTCAGGCAGCCGTTGCCGCCCTTGCCGGCCTGCACGTAGATGGGGGCCTCATCGACAAATTTCATGCTATCTCCACCGCCGCGGCGGTTGCTTCTCTCTAAACGAGTGTAAACCGTGAGGTTATAGTCAGCGGCCTGTGGCCGCTACACAACGAAAAAGCCCCGCTGTGAGCGGGGCTTTTCGAAAAGGTCAGAACAATCGCTTACGCAGTTTCGATAGAAACAAACTTGCGGTTGTTGGGGCCTTTCACTTCGAACTTCACGACGCCATCCGCGGTTGCGAACAGGGTGTGGTCCTTGCCCATACCAACGTTGACGCCGGCGTGGAACTTGGTGCCGCGCTGACGCACGATGATGTTGCCTGCCAGAACAGCCTGGCCGCCAAAGCGCTTCACGCCCAGGCGTTTACTTTCGGAATCGCGCCCGTTGCGCGTACTACCGCCAGCTTTCTTGTGTGCCATGAGTCGTTACTCCTCTGCTTATGCCTTGATGCCAGTGATTTTAACTTCGGTGAACCACTGACGGTGGCCCTGGCGCTTCATGGAGTGCTTGCGGCGGCGGAACTTGATGATTCGCACCTTCTCGCCGCGGCCATGGCTGACCACTTCGGCAGTCACTTTAGCGCCGTCTACGACCGGGGCACCGATGTTGATCTTGTCGCCGTCGACAACCATCAGCACCTTGTCAAAATCGATGGATTCGCCAGTAGCGACTTCCAGTTTTTCCAGGCGAAGAACTTCGCCCTCTTCTACGCGGTGCTGTTTGCCACCGCTTTCGATAACAGCGTACATATCTCTATGCTCCGAGATGGACGACACGAAGCAGCGGGAGGAACCCGGAACCCGGCAGAACCGGTGGGTCACTGCTCCGCATTTCGGGAGCTTGCGCCGTGTTGTTAAAAACCATATCCCCTGGCCGGCGAAGAGCCAGCCAAAGCGGGGCGCAGATTCTAATCAATTCGCGGGCTTGATACAATAGCGCCGCTCCGCTGCCCGGCTCTGCCGGGGCGGCCCTGATCAAGCCCAGGAACACCCCTAGTAAAGAAGTATAAGGAACCCTTGCATGCTGCCTTTCCACCGGGTCGCCGCCGACGACTTTGCCGCCGTCAACCAGCGCATCCTCGACCAATTGCACTCGGATGTTCCGCTGGTCGAGAACATCGGCCACTATCTGGTCGAGGCCGGCGGCAAGCGCCTGCGCCCGCTGCTGGTACTGCTGTGCGCCCGCGCGGCGGGCTATCGCGACGCCGACCATATCGACCTGGCCGCAATCATCGAATTTATCCACACCGCTACGCTGCTCCACGACGATGTGGTGGACACCTCCGACCGCCGCCGCGGCCGCCTGACCGCCAACGCCAAGTGGGGCAACGCGCCGGCGGTGCTGGTGGGGGATTTCCTCTACTCGCGCGCTTTCCAGATGATGGTCGCGCTGCAGGACATGGACATCATGGCGATCCTGTCGGAGACCACCAACACCATCGCCGAGGGGGAAGTGCAGCAGCTGGTCAACGCCGGCGACCCACAGGTGAGCGAGGACAACTATTTCACCGTTATCCACAAGAAAACCGGGGCCCTGTTCGAGGCCGCCTGTGAGACCGCGGCGGTACTGGCGGGCTGCGGCGATGCCGAGCGCCAGCACCTCAAACTCTACGGCCGCAGCCTCGGCCTGGCCTTCCAGCTGGTGGACGACGCACTGGACTACCGCGGCAACGCCGAGGAGCTGGGCAAGAATGTCGGCGACGACCTCGCCGAGGGCAAACCAACCCTGCCGCTGATCTACACCATGGCCAACGGCACTGCCGAGCAGGCAGCGCTGGTGCGCGAGGCGATCGAACAGCGCAGTGCCGACAAGCTGACTGAAATCGTCGAGGCGATCGAGGCCTGCGGCGCGCTCGATTACACCATGGAGCGCGCACGGGCAGCGGTGGACGACGCCAAGGACCAGCTGGCATTCCTTGCCGATAGCGAGCAGAAGACGGCGCTGCAGCAGCTGGCGACCTTTGCGGTGGAGCGGACGGTGTAAATCACCTCCCAGCTTCTGGCATTTGTAAGGGCGAACCATTCGGTTCGCCCTCTTTCGTTATAGGCGCTGCGGATAACTCAGTGGCCGCCCTGCTACCGGGCCAGAACAGAGTACCTCAGCACCAAACCTCCAGGCACCAGAAACGAAAAAGGGCGAACCGAATGGTCCGCCCCACAGATCCAGCAGCTCAGTTCGAATCAGATCTTATCGAACACCAGACACGCGTTAGTGCCGCCAAAGCCGAAGCTGTTGGACATGGCGCGCTTGACCTCGGCCTCGCGCAGCTCGGTCACCAAGTCCATGCCTTCCGCCGCTTCATCACGGTTTTCCACGTTGGCAGAGGCGGCGATAAAGCCGTTCTGCATCATCAGCAGGCTGTAGATCGCCTCCTGCACGCCGGCGGCACCGAGAGAGTGGCCAGTCAGGGACTTGGTGGAGGCAAACGCCGGCACCTTGTCGCCGAAGACTTCGCGCAGGGCTTTCAGCTCCGCCACGTCGCCCACCGGGGTGGAGGTGCCGTGGGTGTTGATGTAATCCACGCCGCCTTCGAGGCCCTTGCCATCCATGCCCGCCAGCGCCTGCTGCATGCAGCGCACCGCGCCCTCGCCGCTCGGGGCCACCATGTCGTAACCGTCGGAGGTGGCGCCGTAGCCGGTCAGCTCGGCGTAGATGGTCGCACCGCGGGCTTTCGCGTGCTCGTACTCTTCCAGCACCAGACAGCCGCCGCCACCGGCAATGACGAAGCCGTCGCGGTCAGCGTCATAGGGGCGCGAGGCGCGCTCCGGGGTGTCGTTGTACTTGGAGGACAGGGCGCCCATAGCATCGAACAGGTGAGTCAGGCTCCAGGCCAGCTCCTCACCACCGCCGGCAAACACGATATCCTGCTTGCCCATCAGGATCTGCTCGGCGCCATTGCCGATACAGTGGGCACTGGTAGCGCAGGCAGAAGAGATGCTGTAGTTGATACCCTTGATCTTGAACGGGGTTGCCAGACACGCGGATACGGTGCTGCCCATCACCTGGGGCACGCGGAAGGCGCCCACGCGGCGCACACCCTTCTCTTTCAAGGTCTGGGCGGCCTCGATGATCTCGCGGGTGGAGGTACCGCCGGAGCCCATCACGATGCCGGTACGCGGGTTGGAGATATCACTCTCCTCCAGACCGGACATGGCGATGGCTTCTTTCATCGAGATATACGCGTAGGCGGCAGAATCGCCCATAAAGCGCAGATGCTTGCGGTCGATGTGCTCCTTGAAATCGATCTCCACGGGGCAGGCCACCTGACTGCGCAGGCCCAGCTCCTTGTACTCCTCCTGGAAGCGGATGCCGCTGCGGCCCGCCTTGAGGGATTCGGTCACCGCCTTGGTGTTGGTGCCGATGCAGGACACAATGCCCATGCCGGTAACGACTACCCGTCGCATAGTGATCTCCAATAAAGCTTTTCGACAGTGTACTTGTTATTGTTTTGCACTTGGTGACAGCGGAGCTGCTCGCAGCCCGCTGCCCGGATCAGAAGGCGCCGCGGCGCGGATCAGAAATTATCCGTACGGGTGAACAGGCCCACACGCAGATCCTTGGCACTGTAAATTTCACGGCCATCCACGGCAACTGTGCCGTTACCGATGCCCATCACCAGCTTGCGCTCGACCAGGCGACTCATCTGAATATGGTAGGTAACCTTCTTTGCAGTTGGCAGTATCTGGCCGGTAAATTTCACTTCACCACAACCCAGTGCACGACCGCGGCCCGGGTTACCTTTCCAGGCCAGGAAATAGCCCAGCAGCTGCCACATGGCGTCGAGCCCCAGGCATCCGGGCATGACCGGATCGCCGGGGAAATGGCAGTCGAAGAACCACAGGTCGGGGTGGATATCCAGCTCAGCAATCAGTTCACCCTTGCCGAACTCACCACCATCTTTGGACACATGGGTGATGCGATCGAGCATCAACATGTTGGGCGCCGGCAGTTGGGCATTGCCCGGTCCGAACATCTCACCGCGGGAGCAGGCCAGGAGCTCCTCTTTGTCGTAGCTGCTTTTCTGAACGAAGTTACTCATTTTGTCGCCATTTTGGGTATTCACGCCATACAGGATGGGCGTTTTTGCAAGAGCGGGCATTCTAAAGACTGAGGATAGCTTGTCCAGTCAGTCATAGGGCTTTTTGTGACCCCGAACTGGGACTGCGGTCTCACATTCCCGGCAGCCAGCACTATATCTGGCACAGAGGTTGCTCCCCCTGTTGCGGGGCCCGCGTTGGCACCAAGTGCCGAACTACGGCAAGTGAATGGTGTCACGAAATTATGGTAACTTCCTGCATTCGGCGCGGGGGAGCGCCTACAGAACAATATTTGGGGACAAAAATGCTTAGAAAATGTCTTTTCCCGGTAGCCGGCTATGGAACCCGCTTCCTGCCCGCGACCAAGGCCATGCCCAAGGAAATGCTGCCGCTGGTGAACAAACCGCTGGTGCAATACGGGGTCGAGGAAGCCATTGAGGCCGGGCTGACCGAGATCGGCTTCGTGACCGGCCGCGGCAAGCGCGCGATCGAGGATCACTTCGACACCAACTTCGAGCTGGAACACCAGATTTCCGGTACCGGCAAGGAAAAATATCTCGACAGCGTGCGCCGCGTTATCGACCGCGCGAGCTTCTCCTACACCCGCCAGGGCGAGATGCGCGGTCTCGGCGACGCCATCCTGCAGGGACAGCGCCTGGTGGGCGACGAGCCGTTTGCCGTGGTGCTCGCGGATGACCTGTGCCTGAACGAGGACATCGGCGTGCTGGGCCAGATGGTGCAGCTGTACAAGCAGTTCCGCTGCAGCATTGTCGCGGTAGAGGAAGTGCCGGAAGACAAAATCCACAAGTTCGGTGTCATCGCCGGCAACGAGATCAAGCCGGGCCTGCACCAGGTCACCGATATGGTGGAGAAACCGGCCGCCGAGGACGCACCCAGCAACCTCGCTATCATCGGCCGCTATATTCTCACCCCGGATATCTTCGACCTGATCCGCGAAACCCCGCCGGGCAAGAACGGCGAGGTACAGATCACTGACGCCCTGCTGGCCCAGGCCCAACGCGGCTGCGTGCTCGCCTATAACTTCAAGGGACGCCGCTTCGACTGCGGTTCCGTAGACGGCTTTATCCAGGCCACCAACTTCGTCTACGAGAATGTCTACCTGCCCGAGCAAGCTGAACTGGAGAACGCCTGACGTGACTGAGCTGACCTGTTTCAAGGCCTACGACCTGCGTGGCCGCGTTCCCGACGAATTGAACGTCGATGTCGCCTACCGCGTGGGCCGCGCCTTTGCCCAGTTCCTGGGCGCCAAGCGCGTGGTGGTGGGGCACGATATCCGCCTGACCAGCGGCGAGCTGACCGACGCACTCGCCAACGGTCTGCGCGACGCCGGTGCCGATGTATTCCATATTGGAGAGTGCGGCACCGAGGAAATCTACTTCGCCACTTTCCACGGTCTGTTTGATGGGGAAAAGGCTGACGGCGGCATCTGCGTGACCGCCAGTCACAACCCGATGGACTACAACGGCATGAAGTTCGTGCGCGAGGGCTCGCGCCCGATCAGCGGCGACACCGGCCTGCTGGATATCAAGCGCCTGGCGGAAGAAAATGACTTCGCGCCGGTGGAGACCCGTGGCGAGCTACACCGTTACGCCCACCGCGAAGACTTCGTGCAGCACCTGCTGGGCTACGTGGACGCGGCACAGCTGAAGCCGCTCAAATTAGTCGTCAACGCCGGCAACGGCGGCGCCGGTGCGGTAGTCGACGCGCTGGCCCCACAATTGCCGTTCGAATTTGTACGCGTGCACCACGAGCCGGATGGCAACTTCCCCAACGGTATTCCCAACCCGATCCTGCCGGAAAACCGCGCCTCCACCGCCCAGGCGGTCAAAGACAGCGGCGCCGATTTCGGCATCGCCTGGGACGGCGACTTCGACCGCTGCTTCTTTTTCGACGAGCACGGCAACTTTATTGAAGGCTACTACGTGGTCGGCCTGCTGGCCGAGGCCTTCCTGCGCAAGCACCCGGGCAGCAAGGTAGTACACGACCCGCGCCTGGTGTGGAACACCCAGGACATCGTGCGCGCCAATCACGGCGAACCGATCGAGAGCAAGACCGGGCACGCCTTCATCAAAGAGCGCATGCGCAAGGAAGACGCCATCTACGGTGGCGAAATGAGCGCCCACCACTACTTCCGCGATTTCGCCTACTGCGACAGCGGCATGATCCCGTGGCTGCTGGTAGCAGAGCTGGTCAGCCGCAGCGGCAAGACCCTGTCGCAGCTGGTGGGCGAGCGCATGGCCGCTTTCCCCTGCTCCGGGGAGATCAATTCCAAAGTAGCGGACGCCGCGGCACTGCTGAAGCAGGCGGAAGAAAAGTACGCCCCGGACGCCGACAACGTCGAACACGTCGACGGCCTCAGCGTCGCCTTCGCCGACTGGCGCTTCAACCTGCGCATGTCCAACACCGAGCCGGTGGTGCGCCTGAATGTCGAGTCCCGTGGGGATGAGGCGCTGATGCAGGCCAAGACCAAAGAGCTGCTGGAAATGATTCGCGGCTGACGCGAACCTCTAAGCAACTCTTTTTAGGGCGAACCTTGTGTTCGCCCTTTTTCGTGGTGTGCGTTTTAGCTGGCTCAGTGGCAGTCCTGCTGCCGGAGACCTTATGCAGGACACGGGCTAGGCGCCCCACCTTAATACCTCCCTGTAGGCTTGCCCATTCGACAAGTGCTTACAAAGTTATCCGCTTCAAATTGAAAGTAAAATGCTGGGTGTACCGCCACTGAAGCCGGAGCAGAGCAATCCCAAGCACCAGTAACGAAAAAGGGCGAACACAAGGTTCGCCCAATCGAAAGAAATTACCCGCGGAATAAGCCCTAAGCCCCGCCCTGACGCTCCGCCTCCAACCGCTCCAACCACAACTCCACCTGCCGGGTCAGCCCCTGGCGCCAGCTGCGTTGCTGGATGCCGAACACATCGCGCAGCTTGTCGCAGGCCAGTACCGTACTGCGATCCTCTTCTTCCGGCAGTGCTTCCAGGTCCACTGTGAAATCGTCCTCATAGAACGACTGGGCCCGCTCGACTACTTCACGGGCAAACTCCAGCGCGGTGCAACTGTCCGCCGCGCCGTAGTGGTAGACGCCGCTGGTCGGCGCGCCACTGGCCAGCTGCTGTGCCATCGCCACCGCCACCCGGGTCAGGTCGGCGACGGGCACCGGGCTGCCGCGGCTGACGTCGTCCAGCGCGATCGGCTGGCGTGCCACCAGGCCGCGCAGGATACGGCCGAGCAGCGCATCCTCGCTGCGGTCGACCATCCAGCCCAGGCGCAGCACACTCAGCTGGGCGCTATCGAGCAGCGCCTGCTCACAGGCCAGCCACTGCAACCCCGCCTCGCTGATCGGAGCCGGCTCGTCCTCCTCGTCGTAACGCTTGCGCTCGCCGCCGGCGAAAACCAGGTAGGAGGAGAGGTGCAGCAGGCGGCAGTCCTTCTGCGCCAGCTCCCGGCAGGCGCGCAGCGCCTCAGCCATGGCCCCGCTGCCTGCGCAGGCACTGGCGTTGATCACAATCGCGTCGGGACGCAGCTCATCGAGCTGGTCGACACCCAGCAGTTGCGCGCGGAAGCCCACGCGCTGCAGGCGCTTGTGCAGCGCGCCGTCGATAACACTGCCGGCACCGATGACGGCGACGGAGTCCGGCCGGTAGCCGGTATTGAACTCTGCCACTGTTGCGGGCGCGGCTTAGAACGGGATGTCGTCGTCGAAGCTATTGTCGAAGCCGCCGGCCGGCGCCTGGTTAGGCTGCTGTGCTGGCTGCTGTGCTGGCTGCTGCGCCGGCTGCTGGGGCTGGTTGGAAGGCGCCATCGGCGAGGGTGCGGAACGGCCCTGATTGAAGCTGTCCGGACCGCCCTGCTGGCCGCCAAAGCCGCCGCCCTGCTGCTGGCCGTAACCACCGCCCTGCTGCTGATCGTAGCCGCCCTGGCCGCCCATTCCTTGACCATAACCGCCCTGGTCACCGCGGCCGTCGAGCATCTGCATCTCGCTGGCGACGATCTCGGTGGTGTAGCGGTCCTGGCCGGAGTTCTTGTCCTGCCATTTACGCGTGCGCAGGGAGCCCTCGATGTAGACTTTGGAGCCTTTGCGCAGGTACTCGCCGGCGATCTCCGCCAGGCGATTGAAGAACACCACACGGTGCCATTCGGTACGCTCCTGCTGCTGGCCAGTCTGCTTGTCCTTCCAGCTCTCGGAGGTCGCCAGGTTGACGTTGGTCACCGCCCCGCCGCTGGGCATATAGCGGGTTTCCGGGTCTGCGCCCAGATTGCCGATCAGAATTACTTTGTTGATACCCCGGGCCATGGCCTTCTCCTAGTCGTGTCTTGCTGCCCGGTGTCAGCCGGGCCGGTGATCTGAAATTTGCTGAACATTAACCCGGCACGCGAGCGCCTGCGGGTTGGGAATGCTGGGTTGCACTACACCGCCCGGGGATGGGCGGTGTATTTTGTCCAGCAGCATACAACAGACGCCGCTGCTTATTAAGACGTCAATTTGACCAGTGCGCCGCGATCCGTTTAGCCGGCCTGCGTCTCGGCGGAGGGGGTGCGCAGCAGCCACCACAGCAGCGCCCACACCAGCAGCACGACAAAGCCCATCACCGCCACCGCGCTGGCCCCGCCGTGACCGTAGAGGTCACCACCGAGGCTGCCGCCGGCGAAGGTGCCGAGGAACTGCAGGGTGGCGTAGAGGCCGGTGGCGGCGCCGCGCGCCTCGGGCGGCGCGGTGCGGGTCAGCTGTGCCGGCAGCAGGGCCTCGAGCAGGTTGAAGGCGATAAAGAACACCGCCAGCAGGGCAATCATGGCGGCACCGCTGAATCCCGGCAGCAGCGCCAGACTGCCCGCACCGAGGCCGACCAGCGCCACCGCCAGCGCCTGGGACACGCGCCCGCGACGCTCCGCCATACGCATCAGCGGCAGCATTACCACAAAGGCGCCAGCCATCAGCGGGCCGTACAGGCGCCAGTGCTCGGCACTGGGCAGGCCGAGCCGGTCCACCAGCAGCAGCGGCAGCGGTACGAACAGTGAAGTCAGCAACAGGTGGGCAAAGAATACCCCGCAGACCAGTTTCCAGGTTCCGGGGCTCTGCAGCAGCTGGCGGAAGTTGCCACGGCGCACCCCGATGCGGCGCTCGCCCGGGGCGGGGGTCGGCACCAGGCGCCACACGAGCAACATACCCACAAGTGCCAGCGCCGCGGTGACCCAGAAGATCGCCGACAGGCCTCCGGCACCGGCCAGTGCCGGACCGATGATTACCGCCAGCATAAACGCCACGCCGATGGAGGCGCCGATCACCGCCATCGCCTTGCCACGGTTTTCGTTGCGAGTGAGGTCCGCCACCAGGGCCATGGTGGCCGCCGCGATGGCGCCACAGCCCTGCAGCACACGGCCCGCGATCAGGCCGTACACGGAGTCGGTCATCGCGGCCACCACACTGCCCAGGGCAAATACGGCCAGCCCCACGAAAATGACCGGTTTGCGGCCGATCCGGTCAGACAGGGTGCCCAGCGGGATCTGCAGCAGCGCCTGGCTGAGGCCGTAGGCGCCGAGGGCGAAGCCCAGCAGTGCCGGCGTGCTGTGCTGGTAGTCTTTGCCGTACACCGTCAGCACCGGCAACACCATAAACAGGCCGAGCATACGGAACACATAGAGAGAGGCGAGGCCCGCGAGGGCGCGACGTTCAATAGGGTTCATAGGGTGATCCCAGGTACAACGTTAACGGGCGGGCATTGTATCAGCGCCGCTCGCGCCCACGCGAATGCGGGTTTTGCGCTAGGATCTGCCGTAATCGTCGTCGAAACGCACGATGTCGTCTTCACCGAGATAACTGCCCGACTGCACTTCGATGAGTTCCAGTGGAATGGCACCCGGATTTTCCAGCCGGTGTTTCACCCCCAGCGGGATGTAGGTGGACTGGTTCTCGGTCACCAGCAGCTGCTCGTCGCCGCGGGTCACCTTGGCGGTACCGCGCACGACAATCCAGTGCTCGGCGCGGTGGTGGTGCATCTGCAGCGATAACTGCTGCCCGGGCTTGACCACGATGCGCTTGACCTGGAAGCGGGGCCCGGCGTCGATGGAGTCATAGTAGCCCCAGGGGCGATAGACCTTGCGGTGGCTGCGGGCCTCGCTGCGGCCGCTGGCCTGCAGGCGCTGCACCAGCTTCTTGACCTCCTGCACCCGCCCCTTGTCGGCGATCAGCACCGCGTCATCGGTATCCACCACCACCAGGTCGCGCACCCCCACGAGCCCCACCAGGCGGCTGTCGGCGCGCACCAGGCAGCCCTCGCTCGACTCCGCCAGCACATCGCCGTGCAGCAGATTGTCGTTCTCGTCTTTGTCCGCCAGCTCCCACAGCGCCGACCAGGAGCCGACATCGCTCCAGCCCGCCTCCATCGGCACCACCGCAGCGGCCTCGGTTTTCTCCATCACCGCATAGTCGACCGATTCCTCGGCGCAGGCGGCGAAGGCCTCTGCATCGACACGGGTGAAGTCCAGGTCGCCGGCGGCCCCGGCGAAGGCCGCGCGGCAGGCGTCGAGAATATCGCCGCGATGCTGCCCCAGCTCTTCCAGGTAGCGCGAGGCACGGAACAGGAACATACCGCTGTTCCAGCTGTAGTCGCCACTGTCGAGATAGCGCGCGGCGGTTTCCGCGTCCGGTTTCTCGACGAACTCGGCCACCTTCCAGCCGCCGGTGCCCAGCGCCTCGCCACGGCGGATATAGCCGTATCCGGTCTCGGCGCAGCTGGGCACGATGCCGAAAGTCACCAGGTGCCCGAGGGCCGCCAGCTCCGCCGCCGGCGCCAGCGCGCGCTGGAAAGCGGCGACATCGGCGACCGCGTGGTCCGCCGGCAGCACCAGCAACAGCGGATCTGCGTCGCCCTCACCCGCATTCTCGAGCGCCGCCAGCGCCGCCAGCGCAATGGCCGGCGCCGTGTTGCGCGCGCTGGGCTCCAGCAGGATCTTCTGCGCCGCGCGGCCGACTTCCTGCAGCTGCTCGGCCGCAGCGAAGCGGTGCACCTCGTTGCACACCAGAATCGGCGCCTGCACCGGAACGCCGCCAACCGGCGCCAGGCCGTCGAGGCGCCGCGCAGTGGCCTGTAACATCGTCTGCTCGCCGGCCAGCGGCAGGAACTGTTTCGGATACGCTTCGCGGGACAGCGGCCACAGGCGCGAGCCAGTGCCGCCGCAGAGGATTACAGGGATCATGGAAATCGGCTTGTCGTCGTAATTTTGCGGTGGGCAATTTTGGCACAGTTGACAGCCGGATTATACTTGGCTGTTTTTCCGGCGGCGCTGCGCCGCCGGCTCATTCTTTAATACCAAAGAAGGTAGAGCGTGGACACGATTTACGTACGGGGTGCGCGCACCCACAACCTGAAGAATATCGACCTGGATATTCCCCGCGACAAGCTGATCGTCATCACCGGGCTGTCCGGTTCCGGCAAGTCGTCGCTCGCCTTCGACACCCTCTACGCCGAGGGCCAGCGCCGCTATGTGGAATCACTGTCGACTTACGCGCGCCAGTTCCTGTCGATGATGGAGAAGCCCGATGTGGACACCGTCGAGGGCCTGTCGCCGGCGATCTCCATCGAGCAGAAGTCCACCTCCCACAACCCGCGCTCTACGGTCGGCACCATCACCGAGATCTACGACTACCTGCGCCTGCTGTTCGCCCGCGTGGGTGAGCCGCGCTGCCCGGAGCACGGCGAGCCGCTGCAGGCACAGACTGTCAGCCAGATGGTGGACCAGGTGCTGGCGCTGCCCGAGGGCAGCAAGATCATGCTGCTGGCGCCACTCGTGCGCGACCGCAAGGGCGAGCACCTGCACGTATTCGAACAGCTGCGCCGTGACGGCTTTGTGCGCGCGCGCATCGACGGCGTGGTCTGCGACCTCGACGACACCCCCAAGCTCGACAAGCGCAAGAAACACACCATCGAGGTGGTGGTCGACCGCTTCAAGGTGCGCGACGACCTGCAGCTGCGCCTGGCGGAATCCTTCGAAACCGCCCTCACCCTGACCGACGGCATCGCCTCGATCAGCTTTATGGAAGGCAAAGAGGAGGACCGTATGTTCTCCGCCCGCCATGCCTGCCCGGTATGCGACTACTCACTCAACGAACTGGAACCGCGGCTGTTCTCGTTCAACAACCCGGCCGGCGCCTGCCCCAGCTGCGACGGCTTAGGGGTGAAGCAGTTCTTCGATGAGGACAAGGTGATCATGGACCCGGAGAGCAGTATCTCCGAGGGCGCCATTCGCGGCTGGGACCGGCGCAATATCTACTACTACCACATGCTCGACTCCCTGGCCGGGCATTACGGCTTCGACCTGGACAAACCGTGGAACAAGCTGCGCAAGGCGCACCGCGAGGTGATACTGCACGGCAGTGGCGATGAAGTCATCGACTTCAGCTACGTCAACGACCGCGGCGACGTGACCGTGCGCCGCCACACCTTCGAGGGCATCATCCCCAACTTCCAGCGCCGCTACCGCGACACCGAGTCGCAGTCGGTACGCGACGAGCTGGCCAAGTACCTCAGCACCCAGAACTGCCCCGACTGTTCCGGCACGCGCCTGCGCCGCGAGGCGCGCAACGTGTTCATCGACAACCGCACGCTGGCGCAGATTACCGAACTGCCGGTGGGCGATGCCTTCGATTACTTCGATCACCAGCTGCAGTTCCAGGGCGCGCAGAAGGAAATCGCCGACAAGATCCTCAAAGAGCTGCGCGACCGCTTCCGCTTCCTGGTGGACGTGGGTCTGAACTATCTGACCCTGAACCGCAGTGCCGAAACCCTGTCCGGGGGCGAGGCCCAGCGTATCCGCCTGGCCAGCCAGATCGGCGCCGGCCTGGTGGGCGTCATGTACATTCTCGACGAGCCGTCGATCGGCCTGCACCAGCGCGATAACGAGCGCCTGCTGGCCACGCTGACCCACCTGCGCGATATCGGCAACACCGTGATCGTGGTCGAGCACGACGAGGACGCCATTCGCGCGGCGGATTTTATCGTCGATATCGGCCCCGGCGCCGGCGTGCACGGCGGCGAAGTGGTGGTAGCCGGGCCGGCGGAAAAGATCACCGAGTGCGAGCGCTCACTGACCGGCCAGTACCTGTCCGGCACCAAGCAGATCGCCGTGCCCGAGGAGCGCTATGTACCCGATCCGGACTTTATGCTGGAGATCAAGGGCGCCAGCGGCAACAACCTGCAAGACGTCGACCTGCAAATTCCGGTGGGGCTGTTCACCTGCGTCACCGGCGTATCCGGCTCCGGTAAGTCCACACTGATCAACGCCACCCTGTACCCGCTTGCGGCCACTGCACTGAACAAGGCCACCACGCTGAAGGCGGCGCGCCACAAGGCGGTACATGGCATGGAGCATTTCGACAAATGCGTCGACATCGACCAGAGCCCGATCGGCCGCACCCCGCGCTCCAACCCGGCCACTTACACCGGCATTTTCACCCCCATCCGCGACCTGTTTGCCGGCACCCAGGAAGCGCGCTCGCGCGGCTACAAACCCGGCCGCTTCAGCTTCAACGTCAAGGGCGGCCGCTGCGAGGCCTGCCAGGGCGACGGCGTGATCAAGGTGGAGATGCACTTCCTGCCGGATATCTATGTCCCCTGCGACACGTGCAAGGGCAAGCGCTATAACCGCGAGACCCTCGAGGTGCACTACAAGGGCAAGAATATCCACGAAGTGCTGGAGATGACCGTTGAGGACGCGCGCGAATTCTTCGATCCGGTACCGGCCATCGCCAAGAAACTGCAGACGCTGATGGACGTGGGCCTGTCCTATATCAAGCTGGGACAGGCCGCGACGACGCTGTCCGGCGGTGAGGCGCAGCGGGTCAAGCTGTCGCGCGAGCTGTCCAAGCGCGACACCGGCCAGACCCTGTACATTCTCGACGAGCCCACCACCGGCCTGCACTTCGCCGATATCCAGCTGCTGCTCGACGTACTGCACCGGCTGCGCGACCACGGTAATACCATCGTCGTGATCGAACACAACCTGGACGTGATCAAGACCGCCGACTGGATCGTCGACCTGGGGCCGGAGGGTGGCTCCGGCGGCGGGCAGATTATCGCCACCGGCACACCGGAAGATGTGGCGGAAAACGCAAGCTCCCATACCGGGCGCTTCCTGAAGCCAATGCTGGATCTGTAACGGCATCGCGATTGCCGCACAAGGAAAATAACAATGCTCGAAACCGAACGACTGCAGCTGCGAAAATTTACGCTCGACGATGCGCAAGAGTACTTCCAGCTGAATTCCAACGCGGAAGTCGTGCGCTACACCGGCCAGGCCCCGCTTGCTTCCGTCGCCGAAGCCATTGAGGTACTGAAGCAAGCGCCGCTGCGCGACTACCAGATTCACGGTTTCGGCCGCCTGGCCTGTATCGATAAGGACAGCGGCCGGCTGATCGGTTTCTGCGGTCTGAAATACCTGCTGGAAATCGACGAGATCGATATCGGCTACCGCTTCCTGCCCGAATTCTGGGGGCGCGGACTGGCCACCGAAGCGTCGCTGCTGGTGATGGATTACGGGCGCAGCGTGCTGGGGCTGAAGCGCATTATCGGTCTGGTGGACCCGGACAACCTCGGTTCGGTCAATGTGCTGAAAAAACTCGGGCTAGAATTCGAGCGCAAGGTCACACTCAACCCCGAAGAAGGGGAAATGGACCTCTACGCCTAGACCGCACCGGCCCGGAGGTCACCTCCGGGCCGCAATCACACGTTAATCACTTCCACTGTCCCTTTGCGGTATGCAGCCGCTAACGCCGCGACGAGTGCTTGAGCAGATCCACCCGCCCGGGGTACAGATCCCGCCATTGCTCGCTCTCGAAACGTTATGCCCGATCCGTACAGCACGGCGAGCTTGCATCCGGGACGGCGTCTTATTACGCCCCCTTGCGGCATAGCTACAGTGCATCCGAATCCGCACCTTACGACCTCTAACCAATTAGCGTCACGATTCGACCGTCATTCGCTTGAAAGAGGCCACGCCCATGTCTACCGCCAGTCCACTCTCCCGGGAAAAGCGGCCCGGTCCACAAATTCTGCGAGAAATATCGGGCAACGGGTTTGCGCTACAACTGGCGCAATACCCCGCTGGCCACCGGCAGAAATGGCACAGTCACAACCACCACGGCATCAGCTTTCTAATTTCAGGGGGAATACGCGAGCGTGTGCAACGATCTGAAGAAGATGCCACGCCCTACAGCCTGGTTATCAAACCGGCGGGCGTGTCGCACTGCGACTGGATAGGCCCCACCGGTGCGCGGCTGGTGCAGATCAAATTCACGGCAGATTGCCAACTGTGGCCGGCGTCGTGTATCGATGTGGATAAAAACTGGCGCTGGCTGCACAAGGGGCCCGCCCTCAGAGAAATGCTCAGCCTGCTCGCCCTGCTGCTGTCAAATTCCAGCGCTCCCGACAGCATCGCCGAAGAAGAAACCGTCAATCTGCTGGCCGGCGTCACCGGCATGGAGGCTGTTGCACGGGGGCCGGCGCCTCGCTGGCTGCGCTGGATCAAACAGCAGCTGGACGACACCGCGCGGCTCTCTCTCAGTGTACGTCAGCTCGCCGACCGGGCCGGCGTGCACCCGGTCTACCTCGCGCGCGCCTTCCGGCGCCATTACGGCACCTCCATTACCCAATACCGCAAACGCGCGCGCTTTTGCCTGGCCGCCGCCACCCTGAGCCACTCCGGTAGCAATCTCTGCGAAATCGCACATGCCTGCGGCTATACCGACCACGCCCATTTCTGCCGCGACCTGCGTACGCTGACCGGATCGAGACCCGGCTCGATCCGCGCTCTGCTTTCCCGGGTTTCATCTGTACAAGAAACGCGTTGCCAGCGGCATTTAGACTGGAAAACGGATCAATGACAACATAACCAGAATCACCACAGGGACTTTTCAACATGATGCCAGTCAGAGCCATTGGTTTTTTCCTGATTTACATGCTGGGCGCTACCGCACAGGCAGCCGATTGGCGCACGGAGGTGACCGGCTTCGGAGATCGCCTGGTGGCGCAGGGCGCAGTACCGGGGATGGGTGTCGCGGTGGTGCGGGGCGACCAGATCGTATACCGGCACGGCTTTGGTATCGCGGATTTAGAATCTGGCCGCACGGTGGATAACGACACCTACTTCTACATCGCGTCCAGCACCAAGGCCCTGACCGCCACGGCCGTCACGCTCGAAGCCGCGCGCCACGAACTGGATTTGAGCGCGCCGATCACCGACTACTTACCCGAACTCAAGGGCACCGCGTGGGATACCCAGCGCGTAACCCTGGATGATTTGCTCGCCATGCGCGACGGGATGAAAGACCGCTGGCCAGTGGTCTTCCGCACCGCTTACAGCGGCGACTTCACCCGCAGCAAATTAATAGAGCTGCTCAAGGACTACGAACCCGCCGAACACGGCAAAACGTTCGAATACACCAATCTCGACTACAACCTGCTCGGCCTGGTACTCGGGCGAAAAGGAAAAAACAGCTGGAAACAGGCGGTGGAGCGCGAGGTACTGATACCGTTGCAGATGTCGCAGACCAGCGCCGACCTGTCCGCTCTCCCCGAACGGCAGATCGCCCTGCCCCATACCATCGCTACAAGCGCAACCAGCCGTATCCCGCTACTCAAGGCAGATGCGAACCTGCACGCGGCGGGGGGGCATTTTTCCACGGCCTCCAGCCTCGCGCGCTTTGTCGCCGCGCAGATCAGTGGAGGAATTGTCGACGGAAAGCGCCTGTTACCCGCAGGGCCATTGCGGCAGACACAAACGCAGCATGCCCGTCAGGATCGGCAATTTGGTGACTACCACCGCACCGGTTGGGGTTACGGGTGGGATATCGGCGACTACGATGGTGAGCGATTGCTGCACCGCTTCGGTTCCTTCGGCGGCTACCGGGCGCATATGTCATTCATGCCGGACCGCTCGGTTGGCGTGGTGGTACTCGCCAACGCCAACACACCCGCCGTCGACCTGATGGCCAGCTATATCTACGCCCAACTGCTTGAGCGGCACGGGGCGTCGGCGCGCTTCACGGTCAAATTAAAGCAGTTCGAAAAGCAGCTGGCGGCCTATCGGGCGCATTACCAGGCTGATATGCACAAACGCCAACAGCGCGCGGCGCCGCTTGCCCACCCACTCGAGGCCTTTACCGGCACGTTCGAGAATGCCGAACTCGGCACAATGGACTGGTATCTTGGCAAGACAGGGTTGGAAGTGCGCGCGGGCATTGCCCACTCGCGCGCCGAAATATACAACGCCGCCGATAATGCTTTTCGCATTGAGGTGACCGGCAGTGGTAGCGTCGCACACTTTCTGTTCGACAAGTCCGGCCATGTCAGCGGGGTGCGCTTTCTCGACCGCGTCTTTGCCAAGCGGCCGTGAGCGCCGGAGAGGGCGGCAGAGATCTTCTGGGGATTGACGATCGCGCAGGCTCTCGACGGACCGGCGCGGCAAGCTTCGATCTGCGGGCGCGTCCAACCGCGGATCCGTGCGCCGCGCCAGCGCGACCGCACATTGGGATGTGACACCCTGTTCGCGCCGATGAGGCCGAATATCCGCGCTGCACGGCAATCGCTGCGCGAAAAACAGCAGAATTCCAGCGCAGGGGACAGGCGTCGGAATCGCACAGGGCGAGGTACGACGCCGATAGCCGGCTAGCCCTCACACCCAGTTAAGCGCTTCGTCCTCGGCAGGCTTGTCTGCGCACGGCGTCTTCTTCGGTGCCACATAGCCCACACGGCCCTCTGTGGCGACATGGCGCTGTTCCCAGTTGGCGACAGCCTCGGCACACAGCTGGCGCTGCTCGGCCGTCACCGCGACGCCATTGGGCCATTTACCCAGCTCTATCGCGCGCTTGAGGCTGGCGACGATCTGCGGGTTAAGATTGGCAAGTAACTGTTCGTAAGACATTACAGGGCGCTCCGGGAGAGTTGCGGACACAAAAAAGCCGGCTCGAGAGCCGGCTTTTCTGCGGATCACCGGCGGCTTACGCCTCGGCGGCTTCTGCCGCGTCGTCGTCCGCTACCGGGCGGTCCACCAGCTCAACGTAGGCCATCGGGGCCTTGTCGCCGGCGCGGAAACCGCACTTCAGGATACGGATGTAACCGCCCGGACGCGCGTCGTAACGCGGACCCAGTTCGTCAAACAGCTTGCGCACAGCATCCTTGTCACGGATACGGGCGAAAGCCAGACGACGGTTGGCAACACTGTCTTTCTTGGCCAGGGTGATCAGCGGTTCCGCAACGCGGCGCAGCTCCTTGGCTTTCGGCAGTGTGGTCTTGATCAGTTCGTGCTCTACCAGAGAGGCGGTCATGTTTTTGAACATGGCCTTGCGGTGAGCGCTGGTACGGCTGAATTTACGGCCACTATAGCGATGACGCATGACTCAATTCCTTACGACTTTGATTGCTTTCTCAGCAAGTCGTTCTGGAGCGGTGTCGCGCTAAGTCGTGGCACCGCTCGGGTTCTTTCTATCAACTGCGCGGCAGAGCCGCGCCAACCAAATACTTACAGGGGGCTCAGCTTGCTGTCGCCCTTGAGGCTGGCCGGCGGCCAGTTCTCGAGGCGCATACCCAGGGACAGACCGCGCGAGGCCAGAACATCCTTGATTTCGGTCAGGGACTTCTTGCCCAGGTTCGGGGTCTTCAGCAGCTCTACTTCGGTACGCTGAATCAGGTCGCCGATGTAGTAGATGTTTTCCGCTTTCAGACAGTTGGCCGAACGTACGGTCAGCTCCAGGTCGTCCACCGGGCGCAGCAGTACCGGGTCCACTTCCGGCTCTTCCGCAGGCTTGTCGGAAGGCTTTTCGTGGTCCAGGTCGACAAACACTGCCAGCTGCTGCTGCAGGATGGTCGCGGCGCGGCGGATGGCCTCTTCCGGATCCAGGGTACCGTTGGTCTCCAGATCCAGAACCAGCTTGTCCAGGTCGGTACGCTGCTCTACACGCGCGGATTCCACGCTGTAGGAAACGCGACGAACCGGGCTGAAGGAGGCATCCAGCTGCAGGCGGCCGATTGCACGAGTTTCCTCTTCGTCTTCACGACGCGCGTCGGCGGGCTGGTAGCCACGGCCGCGGGCGACGGTCAGACGCAGGCTCAACTCCACGTCACCGGTGATGTTGGCGATCACGTGCTCGGGATTAACGATCTCGATGTCGTGATCTACCTGGATATCACCGGCAGTCACCGCGCCCGGGCCCTTTTTGCTCAGGCTCAGTACCGCCTGATCCTTGCCGTGCATCACGACAGCGATTTCTTTCAGGTTGAGCAGGATTTCGATTACATCTTCCTGCACACCCTCAATCGCGCTGTACTCGTGTTCAACACCGTCAATTTCCACTTCAGTGACGGCGCAACCCGGCATAGAGGACAGCAGGATGCGACGCAGTGCGTTGCCCAGAGTGTGGCCAAAGCCACGCTCCAGAGGCTCCAGAACCACTTTCGCATGGTTCGGGTTGTACTCGGTGACGTCAATACGACGCGGTGTCAAAAACTCGTTGACAGCAGTCTGCATAGCCTTACCTGTTTAAAGTTTCATTCCTAAATAGAAGGAATAGGACCTTACTTGGAGTAGAGCTCCACGATAAGGTTTTCGTTGATTTCTGCCGGCAGATCGACGCGATCCGGAACGCGCTTGAAAGTGCCTTCCAGTTTGGTCGCGTTGACATCTACCCACTCGACATCGCCACGCTGGGCGGCGAGGGAAACGGAATTCTGGATACGCATCTGCTTTTTCGCTTTCTCGCGTATAGCAATAACATCGCCTTCCTTCACTTTGTAGGACGGGATGTTAACGGCGCTGCCGTTCACCAGAATTGCCTTGTGGGAAACCAGCTGACGCGCTTCGGAGCGGGTCGAGCCGAAGCCCATGCGGTAAACCACATTGTCCAGGCGGGTTTCCAGCAGCTGCAGCAGGTTTTCACCGGTTGCGCCTTTCAGGCGAGCCGCTTCCTTATAGTAGTTGCGGAACTGCTTTTCCAGTACGCCGTAGATGCGGCGAACTTTCTGCTTCTCACGCAGCTGCACACCGTAGTCGGACAGGCGGCCGCGACCGGCGCCGTGCTGACCAGGCTTGGATTCCGCGCGACATTTTGAGTCGTGCGGGCGAACGCCGCTTTTCAGCTGCAGATCGGTACCTTCCCGACGGGAAAGCTTACATTTCGGTCCAATATAACGTGCCATTTTGTCAGCCCCCTCTTACACGCGACGTTTCTTGGGCGGACGACAACCATTATGCGGGATCGGCGTCACGTCGGTGATGTTGGTGATCTTGTAGCCGCAGTTGTTGAGTGCGCGAACAGCAGATTCGCGACCCGGGCCGGGGCCCTTAACTTCGACATCAAGGTTTTTCAGGCCGTATTCCTGCGCGGCAGTACCTGCGCGCTCGGCGGCCACTTGGGCAGCAAAAGGCGTGCTCTTGCGAGAGCCACGGAAACCGGAACCACCAGAAGTGGCCCAGCTGAGGGTATTGCCCTGACGATCAGTGATCGTCACGATCGTGTTATTGAACGATGCGTGGACGTGGGCAATACCGTCGACAACGGTCTTTTTGACCTTTTTGCGAACAGTAGTTTTTGGCTTAGCCATACCTGTATCCTAAATCCTGTATCAAATCCCCCATCTCGTCACAAGAGAGGGGCTTGTTAAACCGCGATGTCGCGTGTTACTTGCGAATCGGCTTGCGCGGACCCTTACGGGTGCGAGCGTTGGTCTTGGTGCGCTGGCCGCGCAGCGGCAGGCTGCGGCGGTGACGCAGACCGCGGAAGCAACCCAGATCCATCAGACGTTTGATGTTCATGGACACTTCGCGGCGCAGGTCGCCCTCCACGGTCAGTTTTGCAACTTCACCGCGGATAGATTCGATCTGCTCTTCAGACAGGTCGCGGATTTTGGTGGATTCAGCGATACCAACCGCTGCCAAAATAGACTTGGCCGTGGTGCGACCGACCCCAAAGATATGGGTCAGGGAGATCACGGCGTGCTTGTGGTCTGGTACATTGACACCAGCAATACGTGCCATAGAGGCATACTCCACGTATTGGGAGTCACTATTTTGAATAAATAATGTGACTCTGCTTTGATTTCGGCGCTGACAGCGACTAAAAAACGGCCTGCGCCACCAAAAAGGCGCGCAAGAATAGCCTCTCAGACACTAAATTGCAATAGCCCACGCCTCCCCCACTCTCGTGAGAAAGGATATGGACGACAGTCAACGCCCCCTTTTTGAGACCGCCAAGTATTGACTTGGCGGTCTCCACCACAAACCCGGAAAGGCCTGCAATGTCGCCAGATCGCACGGGGCTGTGCAATCCGGCAGATTCTTTCACGAACAAATGGTGCCGCAAATACCCTTCCCGGGATGGACACCGGACTCGCCATCCATGGCGAGCTGCCAATCAACGCACACAGCTCAGCTGTGCAAATGCGCTGATTAGCCCTGCCGCTGCTTGTGGCGCGGCTCGGCGCTGCAGATCACCCGCAGAACGCCCTTGCGGCGCACGATTTTGCAGTTACGGCAGATCTTTTTAACAGAAGCGCGTACTTTCATGACCCTACCTCAATTCACTCAACTTGCTGACCGGTGCCGCGATTAGCGGCGACCATAGCCTTGCAGGTTCGCCTTTTTCATCAAACCTTCGTACTGATGTGACAGCAAATGCGACTGCACCTGCGCCATGAAGTCCATCACCACGACCACAACGATCAGCAGTGACGTACCACCCAGATAGAAGGGTACGTTCAATCCCATCACCAGAAACTGCGGCAGCAGGGACACCAGCGTGATGTACACGGCTCCGACCAGGGTCAGGCGAGTCAGCACACTATCGATATAGCGCGCCGTCTGCTCACCGGGACGGATACCGGGCACATAGGCACCGGATTTTTTCAGGTTGTCGGCCACTTCATTCGGGTTGAACATCAACGCCGTATAGAAGAAGCAGAAGAAACCGATCAGCAGCGCGAACAAAATGATGTTCAGCGGCTGGCCAGGTCCAAGCTGCAGCGCCATCCACTGCAGAATATCAGCACCAATACCCTCGCCGCCCTGGCCGAACCACTGTGCCAGCGTGGCCGGGAACAGCAGGATACTGCTGGCGAAGATCACCGGAATCACACCGGCCATGTTCACCTTCAGCGGCAGGTGGCTCGACTGCGCCGCCGGAGCGGCGGAGTAACGACCGGCCTGGCGGCGCGCGTGGTTGATGGTAATCCGGCGCTGACCGCGCTCCATCACCACCACGAAGTAAACCACCGCAATGGCGACAAAGCCGATGGCCAGCAGCAGCAGAATGTGCAGCTCACCCTGGCGTGCCTGCTCAAAGGCCTGACCGATGGCGCTGGGCAGACCGGCAACGATACCGGAGAAGATCAACATGGAGATGCCGTTGCCGACACCCCGCTCGGTGATCTGCTCACCCAGCCACATCAGGAACACTGCGCCGGTAACCAGCGAAGTCACTGCCACAAAGTAGAAACCAAAGCCCGGTTGCGCCGAGTACGCCAGGTTCTGACCGGCGAGACCGAACGTCATGCCGATACCCTGGATCAGGGCCAGCACCACCGTCAGATAACGGGTGTACTGGTTGATCTTGCGCCGTCCGGCGTCCCCCTCCTTCTTCAGAGCCTCCAGAGAGGGCGTCACCGCACTCATCAGCTGCATGATGATGGAGGCGGAGATGTACGGCATGATGCCCAACGCCAGAATACTCATGCGCTTGAGCGCGCCACCGGAAAACATGTTGAACAGACCCAGGATCGTGCCCTGGTTCTGGTTAAACAGGTTTGCCAGCTTTTCCGGGTCAATACCGGGCACCGGAATGTGTGTGCCTACGCGATAAACAACGATCGCGAGGAACAGAAAACGAAGGCGAGCCCAGAGCTCGCCCAATCCCTTGCTGTTGCCCAGGGAATTTACACCGGATCCTGGTCGTGCCATTGGGGCCTCGATTTAGTCTTCTACTTTACCGCCGGCAGCTTCGATAGCCGCTTTTGCGCCCTTGGTGACACCCAGACCCTTAACGGTAACCGCTTTGGTCAGTTCACCAGACAAGAACACTTTGGCGCGTTTAATGTGGCTGCCGATGATATCGGCATTCTTCAGCGCTGCCAAATCGATTACGTCGGCATCTACCTTGGCCAGCTCCGCCAGGCGTACTTCCGCGGTGAAGCGGGTTACGCGCGCGGTGAAGCCGTACTTCGGCAGGCGTTTCTGCAGCGGCATCTGACCGCCTTCGAAACCCGGACGCACGGAACCGCCGGAGCGGGCTTTCTGGCCCTTGTGGCCACGGCCACCGGTTTTACCCAGACCGCTGCCGATACCACGACCGACGCGCTTGGCGCTGTGCTTGTGGCCCTCAGCGGGAGACAGTTCATTCAAACGCATGTTACGCCCCCTCTACCTTAACCATATAGTTAACTTTATTGATCATGCCGCGCACTGACGGAGTGTCTTCCACTTCCACAGTGTGACCGATGCGGCGCAGACCCAGACCGGCAACGCACGCCTGATGGTTTTTCAGGCGTCCGGCGATGCTCTTGGTCAGGGTTACTTTGATGGTCTTCTTAGCCATGGTCTTAACCCACTAATAACCTTGTGATCGGGCAAAAATCAGCCCAGGATCTCTTCGACGGATTTACCGCGCTTGGCTGCGACATCTTCCGGGCTGGACATCTTATCCAGTGCGCTGAAGGTCGCGCGTACGACGTTCACCGGATTGGTGGAGCCGTAGCACTTAGCCAGTACGTTGTGCACGCCAGCCATTTCCAGTACGGAGCGCATCGCACCGCCGGCGATAACGCCGGTACCCTGGGAAGCGGGCTGCATGTAAACCTTGGAACCGCCGTGACGACCGTTGGTAGCGTACTGAATGGTATCACCGTTCAGGTCTACCTGGATCATGTTGCGACGTGCGGCTTCCATCGCTTTCTGGATAGCGACCGGCACCTCGCGCGCCTTGCCGCGACCAAAGCCGACGCGGCCGTTGCCGTCGCCCACTACAGTCAGTGCGGTAAAGGCGAAGATACGACCACCTTTAACAGTCTTGGCAACGCGATTGACCTGGACCAGCTTTTCCTGCAGGCCTTCGTCGTTGCTTTTGTCTTTCTCTCTAGCCATAACTCAACCCTTAGAATTTCAGACCGGCTTCGCGGGCAGCGTCGGCCAGCGCCTTGATGCGGCCGTGGTATTTAAAACCGCTGCGATCAAAGGCAACTTGCTCAACACCAGCGGCCTTGGCGCGCTCAGCGATCAGCTTGCCGACCGCAGTAGCGGCGTCGACGTTACCGGTTTTTCCAGCGCGCAGGTCCTTGTCCAGGGTAGAGGCGGTAGCCAGTACCTGGCTGCCTTCGGCAGTCAGAATCTGTGCGTAAATGTGACGCGGCGTACGGTTCACTGTCAGGCGAACGGCGCCGAGCTCGCGGATCTTGGCGCGGGCACGACGTGCACGACGCAAGCGAGATTGCTTCTTAACGTTCATATCAATGCCCTATTTACTTCTTCTTGGCCTCTTTACGATACACGCGCTCTTCGGCGTAGCGGACACCCTTACCTTTGTAGGGTTCCGGCGGACGGAATGCGCGGATCTCGGCGGCCACTTGGCCCAGCAGCTGCTTGTCGCTGCCTTTCAGTACGATTTCAGTCTGGGACGGAGTTTCGGCAGAAACGCCCTCCGGCAGCTGATAATCGATCGGATGGGAGAAGCCCAGGGTCAGATTGACGGTCTTACCAGACGCTTTCGCGCGGTAACCTACGCCGTTCAGCTGCAGCTTCTTCTCGAAGCCCTGACTGACACCTACCACCATGTTGTTGACCAGCGCACGGGTAGTACCAGCAAGCGCTTTGGCCTGCTTGGAACCGTTACGCGCGGCGAAGGTCAGCTGGCTGTCAGCTTCAGCGACTTCTACGTCACCGTGGATCACCATGTTCAGGTTGCCATTGCCACCTTTTACAGAGATGTCCTGACCTTTGAGGTCAACGGTTACACCTGCGGGGATCTTTACCGGATCATTTGCTACTCGAGACATATCAACCCCCGCTTAGAATACGGTGCAAAGCACTTCGCCACCGATACCGGCCTGGCGCGCAGCACGATCAGTCATCACACCCTTGGAGGTGGAGACAATCGCGACACCCAGACCACCGCGTACGGACGGCAGCGCTTTCTTACCAGCGTAAGCGCGCAGACCCGGACGGGAAACGCGGCCCAGCTCGGCGATAACCGGCTTGCCCTGGAAGTATTTCAGGGCAATGGTCAGCGTCGGCTTGGCATCTTCGCTTACGGCGTAATCAGTGACGTAACCTTCGTCTTTCAGGACTTTGGCAACGGACACTTTCAGTTTGGATGAAGGCAGAGCGACTTCAGCTTTTCCGCGCGCCAGGGCGTTGCGGATGCGAGTCAGCATATCTGCCAACGGATCTTGCATACTCATTAATTAACTCCTCAAGCCTTGTTACCGGCTGGGCCTATTACCAACTGGACTTGACCAGACCGGGCACATCACCACGCATGGCTGCTTCACGCAGTTTGTTACGGCACAGGCCGAACTTGCGGTAAACAGCGTGGGGGCGACCAGTAATACGGCAGCGGCGTTGCTGACGTACCGGGCTTGCATCGCGCGGCATTTTCTGCAGCTTGAGTTGAGCCTCCCACTGTTCTTCTTCAGAAGCAGTGGTACTGGCGATGATCGCCTTCAGCTCTTGACGCTTCTGGGCGTACTTAGCTGCGGTTCGAGCGCGCTTGCTTTCGCGCGCAATCATGGATTTCTTCGCCATGGAATCCTCTTAACCCTTGAAAGGGAAGTTAAACGCTTTCAGCAGCGCACGACCTTGATCATCGTTTGCGGCTGTAGTTGTAATACAAATATCCAGACCGCGGAGCTTGTCTACTTTGTCGTAGTCAATTTCCGGGAAGATAATTTGCTCGGTCACGCCCATAGAGAAATTACCACGACCGTCGAACTGCTTCGGGCTGATACCGCGGAAGTCGCGGATACGCGGAATCGCGATGTCGATCAGGCGCTCCAGGAACTCGTACATGCGCTCACCGCGCAGAGTTACCTTGCAACCGATCGGCCAGCCGTCGCGGATCTTAAAGCCCGCAATTGACTTGCGCGCTTTGGTCACGATGGGTTTTTGACCAGTAATTGCTGTCATATCACTGACAGCGTGTTCCAGTACCTTCTTGTCACCAACAGCTTCGCCGACACCCATGTTGACGGTGATCTTGGTGAGGCGCGGCACTGCCATCACATTTTCGACACCCAGCTCTTCTTTCAGCTTGGGCGCGAGTTCTTTTGTGTAGAGCTTTTTAAGCTTTGCCATGATCTACCAACCTGCTTCTGCGCCAAGCCTTAAATGGCTTCGCCGCTGGATTTGAAGACGCGAATCTTAGAGCCGTCTTCCAGTACTTTAAAGCCTACCCGGTCAGCCTTCTGGGTATTGGGGTTGAAGATGGCTACGTTGGAAGTCTGGATTGCAGCTTCTTTTTCAACAATGCCACCGGCAACACCCAGCTGGGGGTTCGGCTTCTGATGTTTCTTGACCATCTGTACACCGGAAACGATCAGGCGGCCATCGTTCAGCACCTTACGAACGGTGCCACGCTTGCCCTTATCGCGACCGGTGATAACGATCACTTCGTCGTCACGCTTGATCTTGCGCATAACTCTTCTCCGCTTGGGCTTAAATAACTTCCGGTGCCAGCGAGATGATCTTCATGAACTTCTCACCGCGCAGCTCGCGAGTTACCGGGCCAAAGATACGGGTGCCAACCGGCGCATGTTGCTGGTTCAGCAGTACCGCTGCGTTATCGTCAAATTTGATCAGGGAACCATCCGCGCGACGCACACCTTTTTTGGTGCGAACCACAACAGCGTTCATTACCTGACCCTTCTTTACTTTACCGCGGGGGATGGCTTCCTTAACGGTCACCTTGATAATGTCGCCCACGCCGGCATAACGACGATGGGAGCCGCCCAGCACCTTGATGCACATGACGCGGCGAGCCCCACTGTTGTCAGCTACTTCTAAGTAGGATTCCGCTTGAATCATTGTCTCTCTCCGAAACTATTAAATTCGGCAGCCAATGCGCTAGGGGTTAAACCTTCGCCGCACGCTCTACAATTTTCTGCAAAGACCAGGACTTGCTCTTGGACAGCGGACGAGATTCCTCAATGGTTACAACATCACCAGTGCTGCAATCATTGTTCTCATCGTGTGCCTTGAGCTTGGTGGACTTGGTCACGATTTTGCCGTAGATCGGGTGCTTAACACGGCGCTCGATCAAAACGGTGATGGTCTTATCCATCTTGTCACTCACGACCTTACCGGTCAGAGTACGCTTCAGTTTTGCTTCAGCCATGATTAATTACCTGCCTTCTCGGTCAACACGGTCTTAATGCGAGCTATGTCGCGACGAGTCTGCTTGAGCAGATGAGTCTGTGTCAGCTGACCGGTGGACTTTTGCATGCGAAGCTTGAACTGAGCCTCGAGCTGGTTCAGCAATTCTTGGTTCAGCTCTTCAACTGACTTTTCGCGTAGATCTGCAGTCTTCATTACATCACCGAACGCTTAACGAAAGTTGTTTTCACAGGCAGCTTGGCCGCAGCGAGCTCGAAAGCTTCACGAGCGAGATCCTCGGAAACACCCTCCATTTCATAGAGGACTTTACCCGGCTGGATCTGAGCCACCCAATATTCTACGTTACCCTTACCTTTACCCATTCGAACTTCGAGGGGCTTACTGGAAATGGGCTTGTCCGGAAACACACGAATCCAGATCTTACCGCCACGTTTAACGTGACGAGTCATAGCGCGACGAGCTGCTTCGATCTGACGGGCAGTAATGCGACCGCGACCGATGGCCTTCAGGCCGAACTCGCCAAAGCTCACTTTAGAGCCGCGCAGAGAAAGACCGCGGTTGCGACCCTTCTGTACCTTGCGGAATTTTGTACGCTTTGGTTGAAGCATTTGCGTACCCCTTATTTAGCAGCTTTTTTGCGGGTCTTTGCCGGCTTTTCATCGGGAATTTCGTCACCGATAACTTCGCCTTTAAAGATCCAAACTTTGACACCGATGATGCCGTAAGTAGTGCTGGCTTCAGCAGTGGCATAATCGATATTTGCACGCAGGGTGTGCAGCGGCACACGGCCTTCGCGATACCACTCGGTACGGGCGATTTCCGCTCCACCGAGACGACCGCTCACCTGGATTTTGATGCCTTGGGCACCCTGGCGCATGGCGTTCTGTACAGCGCGTTTCATGGCGCGACGGAACATCACACGACGCTCCAGCTGCTGGGCAACGTTCTGGCCAACCAGAGCCGCGTCCAGATCCGGCTTGCGCACTTCTTCAATGTCGATGTGCACCGGAACACCCATCTGCGCGCTAACTTCGTTGCGCAGACGCTCTACGTCTTCACCTTTTTTACCGATCACGATACCCGGGCGAGCGGTGTGAATAGTCACACGCGCAGTGTTTGCCGGACGTTCGATCTCGATACGGCTCACGGAAGCGTGGGCCAGTTTCTTGCGAATGTATTCGCGAACTTTCAGGTCCGTGTACAGCTTGTCTGCGTACTCGTCGCTGCCGGCATACCAAACAGAGGTATGCTTTTTAACGATACCCAGACGAATGCCGGTAGGATTTACTTTTTGTCCCATGGTTTTCTCGCCTGCTCTCTTATTTCTCGGCCACTTTCACAGTGATGTGACAAGTACGCTTAAGAATACGGTCAGCACGACCCTTGGCACGCGGTTTAATGCGCTTCATGGTCATACCTTCGTCCACGAAAATCGTGGAGACCTTCAGCTCATCAACGTCAGCACCATCATTGTGCTCGGCGTTGGCGATGGCCGACTCCAGTACTTTTTTAACGATCGCCGCGCCCTTCTTCTGGCTGAACGCCAGGATGTCCAGGGCTTCCTCGACACCTTTGCCGCGAATCTGATCAGCTACCAGACGCGCCTTTTGCGCCGACAGACGAGCGCCGCGTAATTTTGCTGCTACTTCCATCGTTATAACCTCGGCTTAGCGCTTCTTCGCTTTCTTGTCCGCAGCGTGGCCGCGGTAAGTGCGGGTAGCGGCGAACTCGCCCAGCTTATGGCCAACCATTTCTTCGTTGACCAGAACGGGCACGTGTTGACGACCGTTATGCACGGCAATCGTCAGTCCAACCATTTCCGGCATAACCATGGAACGGCGGGACCAGGTTTTAATCGGTCGACGATCATTGGCTGCGATCGCCGCCTCCACCTTCTTGATCAGATGCAGATCAATAAAGGGACCTTTCTTTAATGAGCGTGGCACTGTCGATTCCTCTCTAGCTGCTCAGACATCGCGCGGCTTATTTGCCGCGACGACGTACAATCATTTTATCGGTGCGCTTGTTCTTGCGCGTCTTCTTACCCTTGGTCGGAACGCCCCACGGAGTAACCGGGTGACGACCACCAGAGGTACGACCTTCACCACCACCATGCGGGTGATCAACCGGGTTCATCGCCACACCGCGAACGGTCGGACGAACACCGCGCCAGCGCTTGGCACCAGCTTTACCCAGCTTGCGCAGGCTGTGCTCGGAGTTGCTCACTTCACCCAGGGTGGCGCGACACTCAGAGAGAACCTTGCGCATTTCGCCGGAACGCAGACGAATGGTCGCGTATTGACCTTCGCGAGCAACCAGCTGCACAGAGGCACCGGCAGAGCGTGCCAGCTGGGCACCTTTGCCCGGCTTCAGCTCGATAGCGTGAATAACGGAACCCACCGGGATGTTGCGCAGCGGCAGGGTGTTACCCACGCTGATCGGCGCCGCATCACCAGATTGAATCTTGGCTCCAGCCTTCAGGCCTTTCGGTGCAATGATGTAGCGACGCTCACCGTCCGCGTAACAAACGAGGGCGATATGCGCGCTGCGGTTCGGATCGTACTCCAGACGCTCAACATTGGCCGGAATACCGTCCTTGTTGCGCTTGAAGTCGACAACGCGGTAGTGCTGCTTGTGACCACCGCCAACGTGGCGAGTGGTGATACGGCCAGCATTGTTGCGACCACCGCTTTTGCTCTTGCTCTCGACCAGAGGCGCGTAAGGCGCACCCTTGTGCAGGTCAGCGTTGACAACCTTGACCAGGTGACGACGGCCGGCAGAGGTCGGTTTTGCTTTTACAATAGCCATTGTAACTGTCCCCTTTACTCAGCAGCTTCAAAGTTGATGTCGCTGCCTTCGGCCAGGCGAACGTAAGCTTTTTTCCAATCGTTGCGCTGGCCCATGCCGAAACGCGTACGCTTGGTTTTGCCTTTCACGTTCACGGTGCGAACCTGCTCAACGGAAACGTTGAACAGCTTTTCTACCGCGGCCTTGATCTCGGCTTTAGTGGCACCGGTGGTAACCTTGAACACTACCTGATTGGAAGCGTCGGCCAGAACAGCAGCCTTTTCGGAAATTACCGGGCCCAGCAGTACTTTGTAGAGTCGCTCTTGGTTCATCCCAGCACCTCTTCAATTTTCTTGAGCGCAGAAACGGTAACCACGACCTTGTCAAAGCGAATCAGGCTAACCGGATCGATCGCCTGCACGTCGCGGACGTCGATCTTGTGCAGGTTGCGCGCAGCCAGGTAGAGGTTTTCGCTCACTTCTTCAGTAATGATCAGCGCATCCGCCAGATCAAACTGAGCCAGCTTGCTCACCAGCTGCTTGGTTTTGGGTGCGTCCACATCGAAGGACTCAACCACCACCAGGCGCTCCTGACGAGCCAGCTCGGACAGGATGCAGCGCAGTGCTGCGCGGTACATTTTCTTGTTCAGCTTGACGCTGTGATCGCGAGACTCAGCGGCGAAGGTTACGCCACCAGAGCGCCACAGCGGGCTGCGAATGGTACCGGCACGGGCACGACCAGTACCCTTCTGACGCCAGGGCTTCTTGCCGCCACCGGAAACGTCAGCGCGATTCTTCTGCGCCTTGGTACCCTGACGGGCGCCGGCCATGTAGGCCACCACCGCCTGGTGCACCAGGTCTTGATTGAACTCACGTCCGAAAGTCACTTCAGAGACAGCAACAGTGCCTTTAGCGCCTTCGGGAGTAGCGATATTCAGTTCCATATCTATTTCCCCTCAGACTTAGGCTTTTACTGCCGGACGAACGATCACATCACCACCGGGAGCGCCGGGAACGGCACCTTTAACCAGCAGCAGATTGCGTTCGGCGTCGACACGAACCACTTCCAGGTTCTGTACGGTTACGCGCTCGGCACCCATGTGACCGGCCATCTTCTTGCCTTTCCACACGCGGCCAGGAGTCTGGCACTGACCGATAGAACCGGGAGCGCGGTGAGACAGGGAGTTGCCGTGGGTAGCGTCTTGGGTACGGAAATTCCAGCGCTTAACACCGCCCTGAAAACCTTTACCTTTGGAAGTGCCGGTAACATCGATCTTCTGACCAGCTTCAAAGCCGGACACAGTGATCTCGGAACCGATTTCGAATGCCTCTTCAGACGCGTCAGTGCGCAGCTCGAAGAGACGAGTGCCAGCCTCAGTATTGGCTTTGGCGAAGTGGCCCGCGAGGGGCTTGGAGACACGGGAAGCCTTACGGTTGCCCACAGTTACCTGAACTGCGGCATAGCCGTCTACTTCGACAGACTTCACCTGGGTGACGCGATTCGGAGCTACCTCAATAACGGTAACCGGAATGGACGCGCCATCTTCAGTGAAGATGCGAGTCATGCCGCTTTTGCGGCCGACAATACCTATAGTCATCGTTTCAACCTCTCAGTGCACGGGGCTTTAACCCACTGCGGCCGCCCAATTTCAGAGCGTTACACTACCCAGACCTTTTTCGCCCGGGGTTCGGTAGTTAATTTAAAGTGTTAGCCGAGACTGATCTGAACTTCCACACCAGCCGCCAGATCGAGCTTCATCAGCGCGTCAACGGTCTTTTCGGTGGGCTCAACAATGTCCAGCAAACGCTTGTGAGTACGGATCTCGTACTGGTCGCGCGCGTCTTTGTTGACGTGCGGGGAAATCAGCACGGTGTACTTCTCTTTACGAGTCGGCAGCGGAATGGGACCGCGAACCTGCGCGCCAGTGCGCTTGGCCGTCTCGACGATCTCCTGGGTAGACGTGTCGATCAGTTTGTGATCAAACGCCTTCAGGCGAATTCGGATGCGTTGACCCTGCATGGAATCAAACTCCAACTAATAAAACTAAAGAACGTCCTTTCTCGCAGCCCCGAGGGCGGGCGAAAAGGAGCGCGAATTCTACGGTCCATTCGGATGCCTGTCAAGCGGCTGCAGACGATCTCTTTTCGGCGACGCGGCGGCGCGAAACTACACTTGCAGCACAGGTACTGCGGAGGAGATGCCAAAGATGACCATGGCAGCAACAGTCAGTCAGTTTTTAAATGACCATTCGGTCCATTACCGCGTTATCCCCCATACGCACAGCGCCACCAGCCGGGAATCCGCTCACGCCGCCAGCGTACGCGAAGACCAGGTTGCCAAGGGCATCCTGCTCAAAGACCAGCTGGGACTGGTGATGGCGGTAATACCGGCCAGCAGCAGCCTCGACCTGCGCGCCGTACACGATGAAACCGGTCGCAACCAGCTGGAGATGGTGCCCGAGAGCGAACTCGGGAAAACCTTTCCCGATTGCGAACTCGGCGCCCTGCCGCCGATCGGGCCGGCATACGGCCTCACCACCCTGGTAGACAGCAGCCTCGGCCGGTGCGATACGGTTTATTTCGAGTCCGGCGACCACGAGGAGCTGGTAGCCATGGATGGCCGAGAGTTTGACCAGCTGCTCTCCAGCAGTCACCACTGCGACCTGAGCAAGGACTGGCCGTAAGCGCCTGCGATCGATAGCTTGTGGATGCGGGACGCTACCCCAGAGCAGAGGCGGCAGCCGGCTCACGGCACCAAGGCGGCCGTACAGGCACGGCAGCCGGGACAGCGCGCAGGTGAGTTACAGGCATAAAAAAAGCCGCAGCGTTTCCGCTGCGGCTTTTTACCGATCAGGAGTAAAGATTACTCGATGATCTTGGCCACAACGCCGGCGCCAACGGTACGGCCGCCTTCGCGGATCGCGAAGCGCAGACCTTCTTCCATGGCGATCGGGGCGATCAGGGTAACGGTCATCTGAACGTTGTCGCCCGGCATTACCATCTCGGTACCTTCCGGCAGCTGTACGTCACCAGTGACGTCAGTGGTACGGAAGTAGAACTGCGGACGGTAGCCCTTGAAGAACGGAGTGTGGCGACCACCTTCGTCCTTGGACAGTACGTACACTTCAGACTCGAACTTGGTGTGCGGGGTGATGGTGCCCGGCTGAGCCAGTACCTGACCACGCTCCACTTCGTCACGCTTGGTGCCACGCAGCAGCGCACCAATGTTCTCACCAGCACGGCCTTCGTCCAGCAGCTTGCGGAACATCTCGACACCGGTACAGGTGGTCTTGGTGGTGTCCTTGATACCGACGATTTCGATTTCGTCGCCTGTCTTGATGATGCCACGCTCAACACGACCGGTTACTACGGTACCGCGACCGGAGATGGAGAATACGTCTTCGATCGGCATCAGGAACGGCTGGTCTACCGCGCGCTCCGGCTCCGGGATGTACTCGTCCAGGGTCTCTACCAGCTTCTTAACAGCGGTGGTGCCCATCTCGTTGTCATCTTTGCCTTCCAGCGCCATCAGGGCGGAACCAACGATGATCGGAGTGTCGTCACCCGGGAACTCGTACTGGTCCAGAAGTTCGCGAACTTCCATCTCAACCAGCTCCAGCAGCTCTTCGTCGTCGACCATGTCGGCCTTGTTCAGGAATACCACGATGTACGGTACACCGACCTGACGAGACAGCAGGATGTGCTCGCGAGTCTGCGGCATGGGGCCGTCAGCAGCGGAACAGACCAGGATAGCGCCGTCCATCTGCGCGGCACCGGTGATCATGTTCTTAACGTAGTCGGCGTGTCCCGGGCAGTCTACGTGCGCGTAGTGGCGGGTCGGGGACTCGTACTCAACGTGGGAGGTAGCGATGGTGATGCCACGCTCGCGCTCTTCCGGAGCGTTGTCGATACCGGCAAACTCAACCGCGGCGCCGCCCCATACTTCTGAACATACGCGAGTCAGCGCGGCTGTCAGGGTGGTTTTACCGTGGTCAACGTGACCGATGGTGCCCACGTTTACGTGGGGCTTGGAACGTTCAAACTTCTCTTTTCCCATTTTCAGGATCCTCTAACTAAAAGTCTGGATTTAAGTTAAAGCTTAAGCTTTGTTTTTAGCGATGATCTCATCGGCTACGTTTTTCGGCGCTTCCGAGTACTTCAGGAACTCCATGGAGTAAGTGGCGCGGCCCTGAGTGGCAGAACGCAGATCAGTTGCGTAACCAAACATTTCCGCCAGCGGCACTTCCGCATTCACCACTTTGCCGGAAGAGCTCTCTTCCATACCCTGGATCAGGCCGCGACGACGGTTGAGGTCACCAACCACATCACCCATGTTCTCTTCCGGAGTAACCACTTCCACCTTCATCATCGGCTCGAGCAGTACCGCACCGCCAACGTTTGCCAGCTTCTTGGTCGCCATGGAACCGGCGATTTTAAACGCCATTTCGTTGGAGTCGACATCGTGGAAAGAACCGTCGTACAGGGTAGCCTTCAGGCCCAGCAGCGGGTAGCCAGCCAGAACACCGTTCTGCATCTGTTCTTCGATACCCTTCTGTACCGCCGGGATGTATTCCTTCGGTACCACACCACCAACGATCTCGTTGACGAATTCCAGACCTTCCGCGGACTGGTCTTCGCCCGGCTCGAACTTCACCCATACGTGACCGTACTGACCGCGACCACCGGACTGACGAACGAACTTGCCTTCGATCTCGGAGGTGTTGCGGATGGTTTCGCGGTAGGCCACCTGTGGCTTACCGATATTGGCTTCCACGTTGAACTCGCGACGCATACGGTCGACGATGATGTCCAGGTGCAGCTCGCCCATACCAGAGATAATGGTCTGGCCAGTCTCTTCGTCGGTCTTCACACGGAAAGACGGATCTTCCTGAGCCAGCTTGCCCAGTGCCACACCCATCTTCTCCTGGTCCGGCTTGGACTTCGGCTCAACCGCTACGGAAATCACCGGCTCCGGGAATTCCATACGCTCGAGAACGATCTTGGAATTTTCGGCACACAGGGTGTCACCGGTGGTGACGTCCTTGAGGCCGATTGCCGCGGCGATATCACCAGCCAGTACTTCTTTGATCTCTTTACGATCGTTGGAGTGCATCTGCACCATACGACCGACGCGCTCTTTCTTCATCTTCACGGAGTTATATACCGCGGTGCCGCTTTCCAGCGTACCGGAGTAGACACGGAAGAAGGTCAGGGTGCCGACGAAGGGGTCGGTAGCAATTTTGAACGCCAGCGCAGAGAAGGGCGCGTCGTCTTCCGCCGGACGGGTCTCGACAGTTTCGCCATCTTCCAGAGTACCTTCGATCGCGCGAACCTGGTTCGGCGCCGGCAGGTATTCGATTACCGCGTCCAGCACGGCCTGTACACCCTTGTTCTTGAACGCAGAACCACCCAGAACCGGAACGATCTCGTTGGCCAGGGTACGCTGACGGATTGCTGCCTTGATTTCCTCTTCGGTCAGCTCACCTTCTTCCAGGTATTTTTCCATCAGCTCTTCGGTGGCTTCCGCCGCCGCTTCGACCAGGAACTCGCGCATTTCGTCACACTGGTCCTTCATGTCGGCCGGAATCTCGCCGTACTCGAAGGTCATGCCCATGTCGTCTTCGCTCCACAGGATGGCCTTCATCTTGACCAGGTCGACCACGCCCTTGAACTCGTCTTCAGAGCCGATGGTCATCTGCAGCGGAACGGCATTGGCGTTCAGGCGGTCTTTCAGCTGCTTCACAACCATCATGAAGTCAGCGCCGGCGCGGTCCATCTTGTTGACGAAGACCATACGCGGTACTTCGTACTTGTTGGCCTGGCGCCATACAGTCTCGGTTTGCGGCTGCACACCGGAAGAGCCACACAGCACAACCACGGCACCGTCGAGTACACGCAGGGAACGCTCTACTTCAATGGTGAAGTCAACGTGTCCGGGTGTATCGATGATGTTGATGCGATGCTGGTCGAACTGCTGCTGCATACCGGCCCAGAAACAGGTGGTCGCCGCAGAAGTAATGGTGATACCGCGCTCTTGTTCCTGCTCCATCCAGTCCATGGTGGCTGCACCTTCGTGCACCTCACCGATCTTGTGGGACAGACCAGTGTAGAAGAGGACGCGCTCGGTGGTGGTGGTTTTACCGGCGTCTACGTGGGCGCAGATACCGATATTACGATAACGTGCGATAGGCGTTTTACGTGCCACAGTTGTATCCTCGATATAACGGCAAAAGGCAGCCTGGCCTAAAAGTTGAACTTAGGTCCGTGCTGCCTTCTGGTATTAATGTCTCATGGAAAATTTCATGAGGCTTAGAAGCGGTAGTGAGAGAACGCCTTGTTGGCTTCCGCCATACGGTGGACGTCTTCACGCTTCTTGACCGCGCCGCCCTTGTTCTGGGCTGCATCGATCATTTCGTTAGCCAGGCGCTGGGCCATGGACTTCTCGCCGCGCTTACGGGAGAACTCTACCAGCCAACGCATTGCCAGCGCGGTGCGGCGCGAAGGACGCACTTCGACCGGCACCTGATAGGTGGCACCACCAACACGGCGGGATTTTACTTCCACCATCGGGGCGATGTTTTCCAGGGACTCTTCGAAAATTTCGACCGGGTCACGGTTCAGCTTTTCTGAAACCATGTCCAGCGCACCGTACACGATGCTTTCTGCAACGGACTTCTTGCCGCTGATCATGACGTGGTTCATGAACTTGGCCAGCGTGACGTTGCCGAATTTGGGATCGGGCAGCACTTCGCGCTTGGCGACTACTCGTCTTCTTGGCATGGGATTGCCTCTCTTCAGGGTTACTCTGAGACGCCGCCGTAACTCAAATACTCATCGGCGAGCTCAGCCTTACTCCGGTTGGAAACCGAAACGCAAATAAGGTCTTAAGGATTAACCTTTAGGACGCTTGGCGCCGTACTTGGAACGGCCCTGCTTGCGATCGTTTACGCCGGCACAGTCCAGTGCACCGCGTACAGTGTGGTAGCGCACACCCGGCAGGTCTTTAACACGACCGCCGCGAATCAGCACCACGCTGTGCTCCTGCAGGTTGTGGCCTTCACCGCCGATGTACGAAGTCACTTCGTAACCGTTGGTCAGACGCACACGGCAAACCTTACGCAGTGCGGAGTTCGGCTTCTTCGGTGTAGTGGTGTACACACGAGTGCAAACTCCACGGCGCTGCGGGCTGGCCTGCAGAGCGGGAACGTCGCTTTTTTCAACTTTGCGTTTTCTCGGCTTACGAACCAACTGGTTGATCGTTGCCATTAAAAATCACTCCAAAAATAAAACGCCCCCACCTCTAACAGTGAGGGCCCATCGTCAGTGTGCCCTGCCGGCACTTTTCTAGCAGAAAAGCCGGACAGAACACCCCACATAAGCGGGGGCCGCATTCTATAGGCGGCGGCCCGCCTAGTCAATCGGCAGCGGCAAGTAACCACTCACTTGCCGCTGCCGGCAGTCCATCACTCGCCGGAAGACTTCAGGGCTTCGGTCAGGGCCGCTTCCACCTCGGCGGCGGACGGGCCTTCGCCGAAGCCTTCTTCCAGGTGCAGGCTACGCCTGCGCTTGCGCTCGGTGTGGTACGCCAGGCCGGTACCGGCCGGGATCAGGCGACCCACTACCACGTTTTCCTTCAGGCCGCGCAGGTTGTCTTCCTTGCCGGTGACCGCCGCTTCCGTCAGCACGCGGGTGGTCTCCTGGAAGGACGCCGCGGACAGGAAGGATTCGGTGGCCAGGGACGCCTTGGTGATACCCAGCAGCAGGCGCTCGAACTGCGCCGGCTGCTTGTCTTCGGCGCGCAGGCGTTCGTTCTCTTCCACCACGCGCTGGTATTCCACCTGGTCGCCCTTGATGAACTCGGAGTCACCCATATCGGTGATTTCCACCTTGCGCAGCATCTGGCGCACGATCGTTTCGATGTGCTTGTCGTTGATGCCCACACCCTGGAGGCGGTAAACCTCCTGGATCTCATTGGTAATATAGCGCGCCAGCTCCTCGACGCCCTTCAGGCGCAGGATATCGTGCGGGTTGGACGGGCCATCGGAGATGACTTCGCCCTTCTCCACGGTCTCACCCTCGAACACGGTCAGCTGGCGATGCTTGGGAATCAGCACCTCGTAGTGATCCTTGCCATTGGCCAACGGCTTGCCGTCGGCCGGGGTGATCTGCAGGCGTACCTTGCCTTTGGTCTCCTTGCCGAAAGACACAGTACCGGAGATCTCCGCCAGGATGGACGGCTCTTTCGGCTTGCGCGCTTCGAACAGGTCGGCAACCCGCGGCAGACCACCGGTGATGTCCTTGGTACCGCCGGATTCCTGTGGAATACGGGCGATAACATCACCGACGTTGACCTTGTCACCATCCTTCAGGCTCAGGATAGCGCGCGGCGGCAGCGCGTAGTGCGCCGGCGCGTTGCTGTTGGCCAGGGTCAGCTCTTCACCGTTTTCGTCCACCAGGGTTACCGCCGGACGCAGGTCCTTACCAGCGGACGGACGCTCGGCCGGATCGATCACCTCGATGGAGGACAGACCGGTCAGCTCATCGGTGGTCTTGCGGATGGAAAGGCCGTCCTCCATACCGGACAGTTTCACCCAGCCGGCCACCTCGGTAATGATCGGGTGGGTGTGCGGGTCCCACTTGGCCACAATCTGGCCGCCATCGATTTGTGCACCCTCGTCCACGCTGATCGCGGCACCGTAGGGCAGCTTGTAACGCTCGCGCTCGCGACCGGCACTATCGGCTACCGCCAGCTCACCGGAGCGGGACACCGCAACCAGGTGACCCTTCTCGGTCTTCACCGTCTTCACGTTGTGCAAGCGTACGGTACCTTCCTGCTTGACCTGGATGCTGTCCGCCGCGGAGGCGCGGCTCGCCGCACCACCGATGTGGAAGGTCCGCATGGTCAGCTGGGTGCCCGGCTCACCGATGGACTGGGCGGCGACAACGCCGACCGACTCACCGGAGTTGGCGCGGTGGCCACGGGCCAGGTCACGGCCGTAACACTGCGAACAGATACCGTGGGCGGTTTCACAGGTGATCGGCGAACGCACGATCACTTCGTCGATACCCATGGTCTCGATGCGCTCGACCCAGGCTTCGTCAATCATGGTGCCCGCGGGTACGGCGATCTCGTCGCTGCCGGGCTTGATCACATCGCGCGCCACAACACGGCCGAGGATGCGGTCACCCAGGGACTCGATCACGTCACCGCCCTCAATCACCGGTGCCATGGTCAGGCCATCGTCGGTGCCACAATCCACCTCGGTGATGACCACGTCCTGGGCCACGTCCACCAGACGGCGGGTCAGGTAACCGGAGTTCGCGGTCTTCAGTGCGGTATCCGCCAGACCTTTACGAGCACCGTGGGTCGAGATGAAGTACTGCAGTACGCTCAGACCTTCACGGAAGTTCGCGGTAATGGCGTTCTCGATAATCGAGCCATCCGGACGCGCCATCAGGCCACGCATACCGGCCAGCTGGCGAATCTGCGCCTCACTACCCCGGGCGCCGGAGTCGGCGTACATGTACACGGAGTTGAACGAGTCCTGCTCGGTCTCGTTACCGTCGCGATCGATTACCGGCTCTTTCTTGATACCGGCCATCATCGCCTGGGTCACCTTGTCGTTGGTGCGCGACCAGACGTCGATGACCTTGTTGTACTTCTCGCCGGCGGTTACCAGACCGGAGGCAAACTGGCTCTCGATTTCCTTCACTTCTTCCTCGGCGCTGTCGATCAGCTCGGCCTTGGCCGCCGGGATCTCGAAATCGTTCACACCGATGGAGGAACCGGACTTGGTGGAGAAGTCGAAACCGGTGTACATCAGCTGGTCGGCGAAGATGACGGTCGCTTTCAGGCCCACCAGGCGGTAGCACTGGTTCAGGACACGCGAAATCGACTTTTTCTTCATCGGCTGGTTGACCATATCGAAGGTCAGGCCGTCCGGGACGATGTTCCACAGCAGCGCGCGGCCGACCGTGGTGTCGTACAGCTTGATGGTCTCGTGCTTCTCGCCGTCTTCACCGATCGCCGCTTCGCGGATACGTACCTTGATCTTCGCCTGCAGGCCAACCTGCTTGGCGTAGTAGGCGCGGCTCACTTCCTTGATGTCGGAGAAGGCCATGCCCTCGCCCTTGTCATTGACGCGCTCGCGGGTCATCCAGTACAGACCCAGAACCACGTCCTGAGACGGTACGATGATCGGTTCGCCGTTGGCCGGCGACAGGATGTTGTTGGTGGACATCATCAGCGCGCGGGATTCCAGCTGCGCTTCGATGGTCAGCGGTACGTGGACCGCCATCTGGTCACCGTCGAAGTCGGCGTTGTAGGCCGCACACACCAGCGGGTGCAGCTGGATCGCCTTGCCTTCAATCAGTACCGGCTCGAACGCCTGGATACCCAGACGGTGCAGGGTCGGAGCGCGGTTCAGCAGTACCGGGTGCTCGCGAATCACTTCGTCGAGAATGTCCCATACCACCGCTTCTTCGCGCTCGACCATTTTCTTGGCCGCCTTGATGGTGGTGGCCAGGCCGCGGGTCTCGAGCTTGCCGAAAATGAACGGCTTGAACAGCTCCAGGGCCATCTTCTTCGGCAGGCCGCACTGGTGCAGACGCAGGGTCGGACCCACCACGATCACGGAACGGCCGGAGTAGTCGACACGCTTACCCAGCAGGTTCTGACGGAAACGACCCTGCTTACCCTTGATCATGTCGGCCAGGGACTTCAGCGGGCGCTTGTTGGAACCGGTGATGGCGCGGCCGCGACGACCGTTGTCCAGCAGCGCGTCCACGGACTCCTGCAGCATGCGCTTTTCGTTGCGCACGATGATGTCCGGTGCGTTCAGCTCGAGCAGGCGCTTCAGGCGGTTGTTACGGTTAATCACGCGACGGTACAGGTCGTTCAGGTCGGAGGTCGCAAAGCGGCCACCGTCCAGCGGTACCAGCGGGCGCAGATCCGGCGGCAGAACCGGCAGAGCCTGCATGATCATCCACTCCGGGTTGTTACCCGACTTGTAGAAGGCTTCCAGCAGCTTCAGGCGCTTGGACAGCTTCTTGATCTTGGTCTCGGAGTTGGTCGCCGGAATCTCTTCGCGCAGGCGCTGGATTTCAGACGGCAGCTCGATGTCGTGCATCAGCTCCTGGATCGCCTCGGCGCCCATCTTGGCTTCGAACTCGTCGGCGAACTCTTCCATCGCCTCGAAGTACTGCTCGTCGTTCAGCAGTTGGCCGCGCTCCAGGGTGGTCATACCCGGATCGGTCACTACGTAGGATTCGAAATACAGCACGCGCTCGATATCGCGCAGGGTCATGTCCAGCAGCAGGCCGATACGGGACGGCAGCGACTTCAGGAACCAGATGTGCGCAACCGGGCTGGCCAGTTCGATGTGACCCATGCGCTCGCGGCGCACCTTGGCCTTGGTGACTTCAACGCCGCACTTTTCGCAGATGATGCCGCGGTGCTTCATGCGCTTGTACTTGCCGCACAGGCACTCGTAATCCTTCACCGGACCGAAGATCTTGGCGCAGAACAGACCCTCGCGCTCCGGCTTGAAGGTACGGTAGTTGATGGTCTCGGGCTTTTTCACTTCGCCGTAAGACCAGGAGCGGATCATGTCCGGCGAAGCCAGACCGATGCGGATAGCGTCAAACTCTTCCAGGTGATCCTGGGCTTTCACCAGGTTTAACAAATCTTTCAAGGCCTTTCCTCCACTAGGGGGTAGTCAACCCGGCTTACAGCATTTTGCGCCGGGTGGGCCGGCGACCCGATTACTACAGGGCCGCCGGTCTCTATCTACTTAATCCAACAACGGACCGTTCTTACTCGTGCTCAAGCTCGAAGTTCATGCCGAGCGAGCGGATCTCCTTGACCAGTACGTTGAAGGATTCGGGCATGCCCGGCTCCATGCGGTGGTCGGAATCCACGATGTTCTTGTACATTTTGGTCCGGCCTTCCACGTCATCGGACTTGACCGTGAGCATTTCCTGCAGGGTGTAGGCGGCACCGTAGGCTTCCAGAGCCCAGACCTCCATCTCCCCGAAGCGCTGGCCACCGAACTGCGCCTTACCACCCAGCGGCTGCTGGGTAACCAGGCTGTAGGAACCGGTGGAACGCGCGTGCATCTTGTCGTCCACCAGGTGGTTCAGCTTCAGCATGTACATGTAGCCCACGGTCACCGGACGCTCAAACGCGTCGCCGGTGCGGCCGTCGTGCAGGGTGATCTGGCCGGAATCGGGGATGTCCGCCAGACGCAGCAGCGTCTTGATCTCCGGCTCGTCGGCACCATCGAACACCGGCGTGGCCATCGGCACACCCTTGCGCAGGTTTTCCGCCATCGCCAGGACTTCCTGGTCGGTGAGCTGATCGAGCTCCTCCACACGGCCGCCAGTGCTGTTGTACACCTCGCCGAGGAAGCCGCGCACCTTGGCAATCTCCTGCTGCTCCTTGAGCATGCGGTCGATCTTCACGCCGAGGCCCTTGGCCGCCATACCCAGGTGCATTTCCAGTACCTGGCCCACGTTCATCCGCGACGGTACACCCAGCGGGTTCAGTACGATGTCCACCGGCTCGCCGTTTTCGTCGTAGGGCATATCCTCGACCGGCTTGATCACGGAGATCACACCCTTGTTACCGTGGCGACCGGCCATCTTGTCACCCGGCTGGATGCGGCGCTTGATCGCCAGGTAAACCTTGACGATCTTCAGCACGCCCGGCGCCAGATCGTCGCCGGACTCCAGTTTCTTCTTCTTGTCTTCGAAGGCTTCGTCGAGCAGCTTGCGGCGCTCTTTGAGCTGCGCTTCGGCTTTCTCGAGCTGCTCGTTCAGGCTCTCTTCGGCCATACGCAGCTTGAACCAGTCTTCGCGCGGCAGGTTGGCCAGCACGTCCGCGGAGAGCACATCGCCTTTCTTGACGCCTTTGCCACCGGCCACTTTCTGGCCATCCAGCGCCGCCTGCAGACGCTCGAAGGTCGCGCCTTCGACGATGCGGTACTCTTCGTTCAGGTCCTTGCGGACTTCGTCCAGCTGCGCCTTCTCGATATCGATGGAGCGCTGGTCTTTCTGCAGGCCGTCGCGGGTGAAGACCTGCACGTCGATCACGGTACCGCGGGTGCCGGACGGCGCACGCAAGGAGGTGTCCTTCACGTCGGACGCCTTCTCACCGAAGATGGCACGCAGCAGCTTTTCTTCCGGTGTCAGCTGGGCTTCACCTTTCGGCGTCACCTTGCCCACCAGAATATCGCCGGCGCCGACTTCCGCACCGATGTACACGATGCCGGACTCGTCGAGCTTGTTCAGTGCCGATTCGCCCACGTTGGGGATATCCGCGGTGATTTCCTCGCTGCCCAGCTTGGTATCACGGGCGATACAGGTCAGCTCCTGAATGTGGATGGTGGTGAAGCGATCTTCCTGCACCACGCGCTCACTGATCAGGATGGAGTCCTCGAAGTTGTAGCCGTTCCAGGGCATGAATGCGATGCGCATATTCTGGCCCAGGGCCAGTTCGCCCAGGTCTACAGAGGGACCGTCGGCGAGAATATCACCGCGCATTACCATGTCGCCGGTCTTCACGATCGGGCGCTGGTTGATACAAGTGTTCTGGTTGGAGCGGGTGTACTTGGTCAGGTTGTAGATATCCACACCTGCATCACCGGTCTCCACCTCTTCGTCGCGCACGCGCACGACCACACGGCTGGCGTCGACACGCTCGATTACACCGCCACGCTTGGCCACCACACAGACACCGGAGTCGCGCGCCACGGTGCGCTCCATGCCGGTACCCACCAGCGGCTTGTCGGCGCGCAGGGTCGGCACCGCCTGACGCTGCATGTTCGAGCCCATCAGTGCGCGGTTGGCGTCATCGTGTTCCAGGAACGGAATCATCGCCGCGGCCACGGACACCACCTGCTTGGCGGACACGTCCATATACTGGATTTCCGCCGGCGGCTTGAGGCTGAATTCGTTGTGGTGACGCACGCTGACCAGCTCGTCGGTAAAGCGGTCGTTTTCGTCCATCGCCGCGGACGCCTGGGCGATCACGTAATTGGCTTCATTGATCGCAGACAGGTATTCAATCTCGTCGGTCGCCTGGCCGTCTTTCACCTTGCGGTACGGGCTCTCGAGGAAACCGTAGTGGTTGGCGCGCGAGTAGGTAGCCAGCGAGTTGATCAGGCCGATGTTCGGACCTTCCGGCGTTTCAATCGGGCACACGCGGCCGTAGTGGGTCGGGTGCACGTCGCGCACCTCGAAGCCGGCGCGCTCGCGGGTCAGGCCACCCGGGCCCAACGCGGAGACGCGACGCTTGTGGGTCACTTCCGACAGCGGGTTGTTCTGGTCCATAAACTGGGACAGCTGCGAGGAGCCGAAGAACTCCTTCACCGCGGCGGCCACCGGCTTGGCATTGATCAGGTCCTGCGGCATCAGGCCTTCGGACTCGGCCATGGACAGGCGCTCTTTTACCGCGCGCTCGACCCGCACCAGGCCCACACGGAACTGGTTTTCGGCCATCTCACCCACGGAGCGCACACGGCGGTTACCCAGGTGGTCGATATCGTCGACCATGCCGTTGCCGTTGCGGATCTCGATCAGCGTCTTCAGGACGTCGACGATATCCTCTTTGCTCAGGGTACCCGAACCGGTTTCGTCCTCGCGGCCCAGGCGGCGGTTGAACTTCATGCGGCCGACCGCAGACAGGTCGTAGCGCTCGTCGGTGAAGAACAGGTTCTCGAACAGGGATTCCGCGGACTCCTTGGTCGGCGGCTCACCCGGGCGCATCATGCGGTAGATTTCCACCAGCGCCTCGAGCTGGGTACGGGACGGATCCGCACGCAGCGTGTCGGAGACAAACGGTCCGCAGTCGAGATCGTTGGTGTACAGGGTCTCGAACTTTTTCACACCCAGTACGCGCAGCTTGCCGATCACCTCGTCGGTGATTTCGCTGTTACATTCGACCGCCACCTCGCCGGTGGACTCATCGATGATGTCGTGCGCCAGTACGCGGCCATGCAGGTATTCCAGCGGCGCTTCCAGGCGCTCGACGCCGGCTTTCTCCAGCTGGCGGATATGGCGCGGAGTCACGCGGCGACCGTCCTCGACGATCACCTTGCCCTTGCCATCTTTGATATCAAAAGACGCGACGTCACCGCGCAGTCGAGAGGGGATCAGTTCCAGGCTGACATTCTCGTCGTGCAGTTCGAATGTGCTGGTCTCGAAGAACATCTCCAGCATTTCCTGGGAGGCATAACCCAGGGCGCGCAGCAGAATGGTCGCCGGCAGTTTGCGGCGGCGGTCGATACGCACGTAAACGAGATCTTTCGGGTCGAACTCGAAATCCAGCCAGGAACCGCGGTAGGGGATCACGCGCGCGGCGTACAGCAGCTTGCCGGAGGAATGCGTCTTGCCCTTGTCGTGATCGAAGAACACACCCGGGGAACGGTGTAACTGGGAAACGATCACACGCTCGGTACCATTGATGATGAAGGTACCGTTGTCGGTCATGAGCGGAATCTCGCCCATGTACACTTCCTGCTCCTTGATATCCTTGATGGACTTATTGGCAGACTCTTTATCGTAAATAATCAGGCGCACACGCACGCGCAGCGGGCAGGCGTAAGTGACGCCGCGCAGGGTACACTCCTTGACGTCGAAGGCAGGCTTACCCAGCGTGTAGCTGACATATTCCAGCGCGGCGTTGCCGGAGTAGCTGACAATCGGAAATACGGACTTGAACGCCGCCTGCAGACCGACATCGAGCCGCTCGTCAGGACGCTTGTTGGCCTGCGTAAAATTGCGGTAAGAATCCAGCTGTATCGCAAGCAGGAAAGGCACATCCATGACCTTCGGCAGTTTGCCAAAATCCTTGCGGATACGTTTTTTCTCAGTGTATGAGTAAGCCATTCATATTCCCCAGCTTGATCGGTGACAAGACTTCGTGGAGCTCCGCCCGGGACTCCGTCAGAGTCGCCGCGGCGCGAAACTCGCCCGGGCGAGAAGCCTCTGATCAGTGCAGCGCTGGCTACGCTGATCGGAAACCTCTCGTTTGGCCGCGCTTTTCACTAGCGCGCCGACTGCGTTAAGGTGTAATCGCCACCCCAGCAGCCTTTACCTGTTCGCGGCGGCAAAAACCGCACTGCCGCAAACGGCAAAAAGGCCGGCGGACAAAAGTCCACCAGCCTCGTTGCTGTGCGCCGCCTGTGGCGACGCCCAGCATGTGTAGAGCCGAATTACTTCAGCTCTACAGATGCGCCAGCCTCTTCCAGCTGCTTCTTGGCATCTTCGGCTTCGTCCTTGGTCGCGCCTTCTTTCAGCGGGCTCGGAGCGCCGTCGACCAGTGCCTTGGCTTCTTTCAGGCCCAGGCCAGTGATACCGCGAACAACCTTGATCACGTTCACTTTCTTTTCGCCAGCAGAAGTCAGAATTACGTCGAACTCGTCCTTCTCTTCAGCAGCAGCTTCGCCGCCAGCCGGACCGGCCATTACCGCTGCAGCAGCAGTGACGCCGAACTTCTCTTCCATCGCTTCGATCAGCTCGACAACGTCCTTAACAGACATTTCGGCAACAGCGTTGATGATATCTTCTTTAGTCAGAGACATGAGTCAGTACCTGATTTGTGTGAGCAGCAAGCTGCTCGTCAATTCATTTAAAAGTCGTTGAAAACTGCAGTTTCGCTCTGGCGAAACAGTTAGGCAGCTTCCTGCTCTTTCTGGTCGCGAACGGCCGCAATAGTGCGAACCAGCTTGCCAGCAGATGCTTCTTTCATAACGCTCATCAGCTTGGCGATAGCTTCGTCGTATGTCGGCAGGCTTGCCAACAGTGCGACGTCAGTAGCTACGCCTTCGAAGGCGGCACCTTTCAGTTCCAGCTTGTCATTGCCCTTGGCGAACTCTTCCAGGATGCGCGCGCCGGCACCCGGGTGTTCGTTAGAAAAAGCAATGATGCTAGGACCGACGAATTTCTCGATGAGACATTCGAATTCGGTACCGGCCAGAGCGCGACGCGCCAGAGTATTGCGGACGACTTTCAACCAAACGCCGTTCTCGCGAGCCTCTTTGCGCAGGGTAGTCATATCGTTCACGGTAACGCCGCGGGAATCCGCAACTACCGCCGACAGAGCACCCGAAGCAGCCTGCTGGACTTCTGCGACAATCGCTTTCTTGTCTACGAGTCCAATAGCCATAGTGTCACTCCTGGATTTGAAAAAAGACCGGGAATTACAACGAATCCCGATCCGTTCCGGTGCATAAAGCTCAAATCCAGTAAAAATACTGGTTTGGGCGACACCGTCTGCGTAGGCTCGAACCCTGCATGGCCAACCTGGCCGGAGTCCGGATTAAGCCGCACCAACTAAACCTCAAGTCAATGCGGCGCCTACGGTCTTTGACGACCCGCCCTTCTGCCGCAGCAGTCGGGCGGACCCCAAAGTTCGTTTCGTTGCGGGCCGACACTGCCGGCCCACAACCTGTATTAAATTACCAGGGTAGACTGATCGATGGTCAGACCCGGGCCCATGGTGGTGCTCAGGGTGATCTTCTTCAGGTAAACACCCTTGGCGGAAGCCGGCTTGGCCTTCTTCAGGTCGGCAACCAGTGCTTCCAGGTTTTCTTTCAGCGAGGCCAGATCGAAACTGACTTTGCCGATACCACCGTGGATGATGCCGCCTTTGTCAGCGCGGAAACGCACCTGACCAGCCTTGGCATTTTTTACCGCGGTCGCGACGTCCGGGGTTACGGTGCCGGTTTTCGGGTTCGGCATCAGGCCGCGCGGACCGAGGATCTGGCCCAGCTGGCCAACAACGCGCATGGCATCCGGAGAGGCAATTACTACGTCAAAATCCATCTTGCCGGCTTTTACGTCGGCAGCCAGTTCGTCCATACCCACCAGGTCGGCGCCGGCTTCTTTAGCGGCGTCGGCATTGGCACCCTGGGTGAAAACGGCTACGCGCACGTCTTTACCGGTACCGTGCGGCAGGGTAGTTGCACCGCGCACAGCCTGGTCGGATTTACGCGGATCGATGCCCAGGTTCACAGAGGCGTCGACAGTCTCGGCGAACTTGACGTTGGACAGGTCTTTCAGCAGGGCGACGGCTTCGTCGATGCTGTAGGCCTTGCCCGCTTCTACTTTCTCAGCGATAGCGCGCTGACGCTTGCTCAGCTTGGCCACTTACAGACCCTCCACTTCAATACCAGCACTGCGCGCGGAACCGGCGATAGTGCGCACGGCCGCGTCCATGTCGGATGCAGTCAGGTCCGCTTTCTTCATTTCCACGATCTCTTCGATCTGAGCGCGGGTCACTTTACCCACCTTCTCAGTATTCGGACGGCCGGAACCGCTCTTGATCTTGGCAGCCTTGCGCAGCAGTACTGCGGCGGGCGGAGACTTCATGATGAAGGTGAAGGAGCGATCGCTGTAGACAGAGATCACTACCGGCACCGGCAGGCCCGGCTCCAGGTTCTGGGTCTGTGCGTTGAACGCCTTACAGAACTCCATGATGTTCACGCCGTGCTGACCCAGCGCGGGGCCGACGGGCGGGCTCGGGTTGGCCTGACCGGCCTTAACTTGCAGCTTGATATAAGCTTCGACTTTCTTAGCCATTACAGCTTCCTCTCAGTTTGGGTGCTAACGCCTGCGCTGCACAGCCCATCATCTGTGGACCACAACGCCCGGCTCCCCGTGGTGCCCCGCGACCGCGGCGGCCAGATGCCGCCACGAAACTTACAGGGACGCGAAAGCCCTCTTCCGCGCCAGGCGAAAGAGGGCCAATAACCTCACTGGCGCGATCAGCTCTTTTCGACCTGACCAAACTCCAGCTCGACCGGCGTGGAACGACCGAAGATCAACACCGCCACCCGCAGGCGACTCTTCTCGTAATTGACCTCTTCGACCACACCATTGAAATCGTTGAACGGACCATCGATAACCCGCACCATCTCGCCGGGCTCGAACAGGGTCTTGGGCTTGGGCTTATCGACGGAATCATCGATGCGATTCAGGATAGCCTGCGCTTCGCGATCGGTAATCGGCGCCGGCTTGTCCGCCTTGCCACCGATAAAACCCAGCACACGCGGCGTCTCTTTCACCAGGTGCCAGGTATCGTCGTTAAGCTCCATTTCCACCAGCACATAACCGGGGAAAAACTTGCGCTCACTCTTGCGCTTCTGACCGGCGCGCATCTCCACCACTTCTTCGGTGGGCACCAGCACCTCACCAAACAGGTGATCCATCTCGTGCAGTTCAATGCGCTCCTTCAGGGAAGAGGCCACTCGCTTCTCGTACCCGGAGTAAGCCTGCACTACGTACCAATGCTTAGACATGCGTCAACCTTCAGCCGATGATCTTGGATGCGGCCCAACCCAGGGCGGAGTCCAGCGCCCACAGGATCAGCGCCATAATCAACACGAAAACCACCACAATCATGGTAGTTTGAGTCGCTTCCTGGCGAGAAGGCCAGACGACACGGCGAACTTCTGTCTGCGCCTCACGCAGCAGATTCCAAAACGCACTACCCTTGGCTGTATTCACCGCCACAAACAGCGCCACGGCACAAATAGCCACGATCGCCAACACACGGTAAAGAAGGGGAAACGCTGCGTAATAGGAGTTGCCCGCGACGGCAGTGCCTACCAGCAGCACTACCAACAGCCACTTCAGGCCGTCAAGACGAAAGGTTTTCGCCTCTGCTTTAGCACTCATACAATGAAGCCCTTAGCGCTTAAAAACACAAACCCAACACAAAAGAGAGTCTGCGACGCCCTCAGGCACCCCCTCAGCCAACAACAAAAAGGGGCGGGGCGATTGAAATGTTGGCAGGCCAGGAGGGACTCGAACCCCCAACCCTCGGTTTTGGAGACCGATGCTCTACCAATTGAGCCACTGGCCTAGAAACAACCCGGAAACTGCTGCGCGTCTTTTCAGACCAGAACCACACCAGAGACCGAAAATGTGGAGGCGGATCTTAGCACCCTCCCCCGCATTAAGCAAAGGGCGCCGCCGAACTCTTCGACAGCACCCCAACCACCGATTACTCGATGATCTTCGCCACAACGCCGGCACCAACGGTACGGCCGCCTTCGCGGATCGCGAAGCGCAGACCTTCTTCCATGGCGATCGGGGCGATCAGGGTAACGGTCATCTGAACGTTGTCGCCCGGCATTACCATCTCGGTACCTTCCGGCAGCTGTACGTCACCAGTGACGTCAGTGGTACGGAAGTAGAACTGCGGACGGTAGCCCTTGAAGAACGGAGTGTGGCGACCACCTTCGTCCTTGGACAGTACGTACACTTCAGACTCGAACTTGGTGTGCGGGGTGATGGTGCCCGGCTGAGCCAGCACCTGACCACGCTCCACTTCGTCACGCTTGGTGCCACGCAGCAGTGCACCAATGTTCTCACCAGCACGGCCTTCGTCCAGCAGCTTGCGGAACATCTCGACACCGGTACAGGTGGTCTTGGTGGTTTCCTTGATACCGACGATTTCGATTTCGTCGCCAGTCTTGATGATGCCACGCTCAACACGACCGGTTACTACGGTACCGCGACCGGAGATGGAGAATACGTCTTCGATCGGCATCAGGAACGGCTGGTCTACCGCGCGCTCCGGCTCCGGGATGTACTCGTCCAGGGTCTCTACCAGCTTCTTAACAGCGGTGGTGCCCATCTCGTTGTCATCTTTGCCTTCCAGCGCCATCAGGGCGGAACCAACGATGATCGGAGTGTCGTCACCCGGGAACTCGTACTGGTCCAGAAGTTCGCGAACTTCCATCTCAACCAGTTCCAGCAGCTCTTCGTCGTCGACCATGTCGGCCTTGTTCAGGAATACCACGATGTACGGTACACCGACCTGACGAGACAGCAGGATGTGCTCGCGAGTCTGCGGCATGGGGCCGTCAGCAGCGGAACAGACCAGGATAGCGCCGTCCATCTGCGCGGCACCGGTGATCATGTTCTTAACGTAGTCGGCGTGTCCCGGGCAGTCTACGTGCGCGTAGTGGCGGGTCGGGGACTCGTACTCAACGTGGGAGGTAGCGATGGTGATACCACGCTCGCGCTCTTCCGGAGCGTTGTCGATACCGGCAAACTCAACCGCGGCGCCGCCCCACACTTCTGAACATACGCGAGTCAGCGCGGCTGTCAGGGTGGTTTTACCGTGGTCAACGTGACCGATGGTGCCCACGTTTACGTGGGGCTTGGAACGTTCGAACTTTTCTTTTCCCATTGCGAGCCTCCTCTATATAGGCGCAACACCAAGCGCAACCTACGATCAGAACCAATGCAGCCGGACAAACAAAACACCCGGATACAAATAGCCGCAGAGACACCTGCCCCTGCGGCCATCCAGAAAAATGGAGCTCATGGGCGGATTTGAACCGCCGACCTCACCCTTACCAAGGGTGTGCTCTACCCCTGAGCTACATGAGCCAATCGCCACCCAGACAGAAACCTGTCAGAGCGACTGGCAACCCCGCAGGGCCACCAACACCACCGCCAATCCCGGCAGTGGCACTCCCACTTTGCGCCATACGAAAGTATGGAGCGGGCAGCGGGGATCGAACCCGCATCATCAGCTTGGAAGGCTGAGGTTCTACCATTGAACTATGCCCGCAGGATCAATCCCGCATGCGGGAAACCTCCAAGCAAAAGGCCTTCAACCTTCCGCTGGCGACACCACCCGAACTTGCCGGGGGGACATCTCAATATGGTGCAGGGGGGTGGATTCGAACCACCGAAGCTTGCGCGTCAGATTTACAGTCTGATCCCTTTGGCCACTCGGGAACCCCTGCTCGAAAGCGGTGTGCATTCTCTACACGAACCACTTCGCTGTCAACACTTTTTCCTTCAAATTCACAGACTTATCGGTGACACCTAAAGCAAAAAGCACAAGAGACAAAATGGAGCTGGCGAGAGGAGTCGAACCCCCGACCGGCTGATTACAAGTCAGCTGCTCTACCAACTGAGCTACGCCAGCCCTGTCTCTTACACCGCGAAACCGCCAAGGCAGCCCCGTCAGTGGAGGCGGGATTCTAGGGGATGTTATGCCGACAAGCAACCGTCTTTTTGCGCCGCGCGCCTTCGCGGCAATGCAGCGCGGTGACGGTTCGGACGCCAGTGGTCGCCGCAGCTCAATCGCCGCCAAGCTCGCTGCACAGGTTTTGGCGGCGATCCAGATCCGGGTACTCAGACTGCAGTTGTGACCAGAAGTCCCCGGCAAGACGATCCACCTGCCCCGGCGGCAGTACGATCCAGCGCTCCGTATAGGTCTGCGGCTCCTCGCGGGTGTGCGCGTCGATCCCCTTGGCGTGCAGCTCCTCGGCCAGCCCATCGGCGCGCTCGCGCTCGGTGAAGATCCCAAACGAGATACCGTTGGCCAGCGATCCCTTGGGTATTACATAGCTGTCGACCCCCGCCCCCTGCAGTGCACGCAGCTTGCGGAAAGCCTCGCGGCGCGAGGCCATCGGCTCGAGGTACACCCAGTAGCGCATCTGCCCCGCCATTTCGATATCCCGCAGCGCGCCCTTTACCTGCAGGGCCTTCAGCCGTTGCACGATATCCTCGCCCTGGTATTCCTCCTCGAAGGGCCCCAGCATGGTGCACAGCTGGCCGGCCGGCGCCGGCTCGGTCTTCGCCGGCGGCTTCGCCTTCGGCAGCTGGTCTGCCGGCACTTCGCTCAACAGGCGGATTCGCGCGCCGCCGCGACTTTCCGCTGCCGGCGGGGCAATGATGGTGGCCGCGGGCCGGTCGGACATCCGGAACCAGGCGAACGAACCGAGATTGGCGAGCAGTAAAGCGAGAACTATCCAGCGCATAGAGCAAATTGATTATCGAATTGTGTCGGTTTCGGCGGTGACCGCCGGGTTAACAGCCTGTTCATCCGGCCCGGGAAGCCGGAACGCAAATCGAGCGCGTCAGCGCCGGATTTGTCGTGAAGGGTCTGCGGAACCTGCCGCCACCCCGGATTGAAAAACGCCAGCAGGGGCCTTTTTCACCCCATCAGGGATTAGTGAGCGCCAGGCCGTCCAGAACCAGCTCGGGAACCAGCTGGTGCGGCAGCGCGCACAACGAAGCGATAAAGGCGCCATCGCCGCCGGTAAGCCACAGCCGCGGCGCCGCACCGATATCCGCCGCCAGCGCCGAATAGGCCCGCTCGATGGCGCCCAGCACCATCAGCGGCAGGCCGCGGTTGACGGCCGCGGCGGTGTCCCGCCCCGGCGCCAGCGACATCGCCGTTTCGCGCGATGTGGCCACCTGCACCGCGTCTGTGTCCTGATACAGGGCGCGGCGCATCAGGTCGAGCCCCGGCAGGATATAGCCACCCAGGTGGCGGCCGCCATTATCCACCAGATCCAACGTAACTGCGCTGCCGCAGTCGACAATCAGCGCCGCGCGCGGCTCGCGGTGGAAAGCCGCCAGCACCGCCAACCAGCGATCCACCCCCAGCCGCGCCACATCGCGATAGGCGCAACTGACCCCAGCACAGCGCGATTCTACCCGAGCAAACTCCACCGGCAGATCAAGCTGTGCGCGCAGACCCTGTTCGAGCGCCGCTGCCACCGCCGTCCCGGCGACATTGGCGACGCGCACCCGCTGCGGGCGCAGCGCCCCCCACTCCGCCGGCAGCCGGCCCGCGCGCAGATCGGCGGTGGTCAGGCTGCCACGCGCGCCGGTCTCCGCTCCGCGCAGCAACCGCCACTTGCCGCGGGTATTGCCCAGATCGAGCTCGAGGATACGCGCGCCCGCCGCCGCGTTCATTCCTGCCCCCGCAGGGAAATCTCCCCGCCGTGAAAGCTGCGGCGCTCGCCATCCACCTCGAGCAGCAGTGCGCCGCTATTATCGACGCCGGCGGCGATACCGCGCCATTCGCGCTGCGCCGAGCGCAGACACACGGGCCGGCCGGCGAACTGATCCAGATCCTGCCAGGCATCGCGATATGCGGCGAATCCGCACTCGGGGTAAGAGTCCAGCAGCGGCAGCAACTGGTTCAGCATGGCCGCTGCGAGGCGGTTGCGATCGATACCCGCACAGACGCTGTTCAAGTCGATCCACGGCTGGTCGATGGCCGCCGCCGCGCCCTGCGGCAGGCCCACGTTGACGCCGACACCCACTACCACGGCGCAGCGGTCGGTGAGGTCACCGGACAGCTCCAGCAGTACGCCGGCCAGCTTGCGCCCGCGGCACCAGACATCGTTGGGCCACTTGAGGCGCACGTCCGGCACCTCGAACTCCGCCAGCGCGCGCGCCAGTGCCACCCCCACCGCCAGGCTGAGGCCCTCCAGCAACTGCACGCCGCCGCTGAACTGCCAGCCGATCGACAGGTTAATGCCACCGCTGAACGGACTGACCCAGCTGCGCCCGCGCCGGCCGCGCCCGGCGGTCTGCTGTTCGGCAAACATGGCAACACCGTGGCCGCCGCCGCGCTCGAGCAGGCCGAGCAGCTGCGCATTGGTAGAGTCCACCCGGTCGGCCACCACCAGCTCCCCCAGCAACGACGTTGCTGCGGCACTGAGGCCGGTCTCGATGGCGGCCGCATCGAGCAGATTGAGACCGCCCGGCAGGCGGTAGCCGCGACCCTTGACCGATTCCAGCGCCAGCCCGAACTGTTCGAGTTTCTGCAGCTGCTTCCACACCGCGGCACGGCTGACACCGAGGGCGGTACCGAGTGCCTGGCCGGAGTGGACTTCGCCATCGGCGAGTAGCTCCAGCACCGGGCGCAGCGCTTCGAGAGGGTTGTTGGCAGACGGAGTAGACAAATTCAGCTTCCTAAATAGCGGCGGTAATAACGGCGACCGAGGCTGGTGAGGATTTCATAGCCGATGGTCCCGGCGTAAGCACCCACTTCATCCACGGTGAGCTCACCATTGAGCACCTGAATACTCTCCAGCGCCTCGCGCTCGGTGGCGTCGAGCGCGCTGATATCGAACACGGTGGAGTCCATCGACACCCTGCCCACCATCGGCAGTCGCCGGCCGGCACCCCAGCCGCAACCGCGGCCGCTCTGGGTGCGCAGTATGCCGTCGGCATAACCGCCGCGGGCCACTGCCAGCCAGCTGCCGGCAGGCACCTGGGCAGTGGCGCCGTAACCGACCGCACAGTCGGCGGACACATAGCGCTTCTGGATCACCGGCAGGCGCAGTTCCACCACCGGGCGCATCGGGTTGTCGCTGCCGGGGACGGGATTAATCCCGTAGAGCGCCGACCCCGGTCGTGTAACATCAAAATGGTATTCCGCCCCCAGAAAAATGCCCGAGGAGTTGGCGAGACTCAGCTGTACCTGCGGGCACTGTGCCCGCAGTCGCTCGCCGGCACGGCGGAAGCGCTGCAACTGGGCGGCGTTTTGCGGGTGCGACGGCTCGTCGGCACAGGCGAGATGACTCAGCATCAGTTCGATATTGGCCGCGCGCAGCAGCTCGCGGTCGGCGAGCAGCTGGTCAAACTCTTCCCCGGTCATGCCCAGGCGCGTCATGCCCGAGTCCACTTTCACGGCGCAGGGCGCGGCGTCCCCCCGGCGTGCACAGGCCTCGGCCCAGGCGCGCACCTGCCCGAGGGTGAACAGTGTCGGTACCAGCCCGCTGGTAGCGCAGTCGGCTTCGCAGCCCGGGCGCACACCGGTCAGCACCACAATGCGCACATCGTCACCGAGCAGCTGGCGCAGGGTCTCGCCCTCGCCTTCGGTGGCCACAAAAAAGTCGCGGCAACCGCGCTTGTACAGTGCCGGCGCCACCCGCGCCATACCCAGGCCATAGGCATCAGCCTTGACCACCGCACCGCAGCGGGCGCCGCCGGCGAGCTTGTCGCACAGCGCCAGGTAGTTGTCGCCCAGTGCCTGCAGGTCGATGGTCAGCACGCCTTCGCGCACATCGCCCGTCATCTTGTCATCCGCGTTCAAATTGTTCTCCAGCCCACTCAAACCGCATTCAACAGCCGCTCGCGCCGCAACGCGCGGGCGCCGACCGCAACTGCCAGGACCGCCGGCAGCAGCGTGGCCAGGGAGCCGGCCACGATCCACGGCAGCGACACCGGATCGCCCACCAGCAGCGCTTTCAGCCACTGCTGCTGGGCCACCAATGGCACCAGCTGCCAGTACTGATTATCGAGCTGCACCTGCGACATGCCCAGCAACATCAATAGTATGAGTGGTGCCAGCTGCAAAATACTCATTTGCGTCTGCGCATCCTTGAACGACTGCGAGCGCAGCGCCAGCAGGATTTGCACTACCGCCACCAGCAGCGCCAGCGGCAGCAACAGCAGGATCATGGTGATGACACCCGCGGGGGTCGTGGCCTGCTGGATCCCCAGCTCCGCCAGCGGCATCAGCGGCAGCAGCGTCACCAGCGCGGTGACCGACAGCAGTGCCCCGAACCAGCCCATACTGGCGACCGCCAGTGTCTTGGCGGCAATCACCTGCCACCCGGGCAGCGGTTGTAGCAGCAGGGTTTCCAGGCTCAGGCGCTCGCGCTCGCCAGCGGAAGTATCCACGGAAGTGGCCAGACTGGCGACAAACAGCATCTGCAACACCAGCCCCGGCACCATCATCAGAATCAGCGCGCCGCGACTGGACGGCGTGCTCACATCGCGCACCTGCAGTTTCCACGGTGCCAGCGCCTGTGGCGCCACGCCGCGGGCCAGTAGTCGCTGGCCGGCAATCAGCTGCTGCAACTGGCCGAGACGCTGCTGCAAGTGGCGCTCGGCGCGCCCGGCACCGGTGCCGGAGCTGTCCACGTACAGGTACAGTTCCGGCGCGCGCAGGCTGCGGTAATCACCGCCGAAACCCTTGCCCACTTGCAGCACCAGATCGTAATCGCCGGCCAATAGCTGACGCGGCTCGCCCGCCGCCAATTCTTCGACCAGCAGGTCCGGACCACGCAGCCGCTGTGCCAGCAGCGGCGCGTTTTCCCCGCCCAGCAGCGCCAGCCGGGTCTTTTCCTCGCTGTGCATTTTGACCAGGAAAATCATCGAGCCGGCCAGCAGCACCGGACACAGTAATGAAATACACACCGCCATCAGCAGCGCGCGCCGATCGCGCCAGGTCTCGAGCATTTCCTTGTGCAGCAGTGCCGCCATCTCCCCACTGAATACTGCCTTCATCATGCTGTTTCCTCCGCGGTCGGCTGCTGTTCGCCATAGGCAAGCGCGACAAAACTGTCTTCGAGGTTACTGCTGCCGGTTGTCGCCAGGAGCTCCGCGGGCGCACCGCCGCCGACAATCCGGCCACCGGCCATCACCAGTACCCGGTCGGACAGTTCCGCCACCTCGGACATCACATGGCTGGAAAACAGGATCGTCACCCCGTCCTCGCGCAGGCGCCGCAGGGTCCTGCGCAGCAGGCGCGCGGCAAGCACATCGAGTCCACGGGTGGGTTCATCGAGGACCAGGTACGGCGGACGGTGTACCAGCGCCCGCGCCAGACAGACCTTCATTCGTTCGCCTTGGGAAAAACCGCGGGTGCGCCGCTGCCACAACTCACCCAGCTCCAGCTCGTCGCGCACCGCGTGCAGGGCTTGCGCCAATGCCGGCCCGCGCAGCCCCTGCATGCGCGCAAACAGTTCCAGGTATTCGGCCACCGTGAGTCGCTCGTAGAGTCCCTCTCTGTCACCCACGACGCCGAGGCGGCGCCGCGCGGCCAGCGGCTCGCGACCCACATCGATTTCACCCAGCAGCACGCGGCCGCTGTCGGCGCGCAGCAGGCCGGTGACGATACGCAGGCAACTGGTCTTGCCCGCCCCATTGGCGCCCAGTAGCGCCGTGATGCGCCCGGCGGGCACGTCAAAGGACAGGTCGCGCAGCACCGCGCGGCCGTCGAAACTCTTACAGACCGATTCCATTCGGATCACGGTTGATCTCCTTCTTGCGTGGACGGCAGCGCAGTGCCCAGCGCCGGCCCGTACGCGGCGACCATAAACGGCGGCCGCCGGATATCGGCGACACATCGTGTCTCCAGCGGCTCGCCCGGCGCGTCGAGGAAGCGCGCGATCAGATCCGGGAGACAGCCACGGCGCGAATTGATATGGCCACCACCGGCCACCACCAGGTGCTGCTTGTGGTCCAGGTAGCCGAGCGACTGCTCGGCATAACGCGGTGGCGTAATCGGATCGGCAGAACCGGAAATCAACAGCACCGGCTGCTGGCGCGGCTGCGGTACCGCATAGGGTTTGGCCTTCACCGGCCAGGATTTACAGCCGCTGGCAAACAGATTGAAAAACGCTGTGCCGAGAAATGTGCCGGCACTGTCGCGCGCCACTTCCGCGGGCGTAATCCGGTTTAATTCTTCGGCACAGGCGACGGAAAAGGTGAGTCCCATGGCCATACCGGTGGAGTTCTGCGCGAACAGCCCGGTCAGCCCGGACAGGGGCACCAGGTTGCCGCGGTGGGCCTGATCCACCACATAGGGCAGTTGCGCCGCCGCCGCGGGATCGTAGAGCGCCGAGCGGATGGCGTTGGCCAGCGCCCAGCGCGGCATCGGCTCCGCCGCGGGGGCACCGGTCAGTGGATCGGGGAAACTGCGCGCGCGCGACGCATCCCAGTTGTGTAACAGCTGGTTCAATTCGCTTTTCCAGTCACCGAAATCGGCGCATTCGCTATCGGCGGCGCAGTCGTCGGCCAGCTGCTGCAGTGCATGCTCGGCGGCGCCGGCGGCGAGAAATACCTTGCTCTGGATCGGCGCCACGCCGTCGAGCACCAGCGCGTGCAGGGAATCCGGATACCACTGCTGGTACAGCAGTGCCGTGCGCGTGCCCCAGGAGCCGCCCCACAGGTCGATACGCTGGTGGCCAAGCGCGCGGCGCACCCGCTCCAGATCCTCGACCGCCTGGCGACTGTTAAGGGTTTCGGCAAAATCCGGCTGCTGCAGGTAGCACTTGGCCAGCTGCGCGGACAAGCGCTGCAGGTCCGCGGGCATATCGACTCCCAAGCCGCAGCGGAAGGCACCGGAGCGGCCGGCCCCGCGGCGGTCCACCAGCACGATGTCGCGTTCGCGGTGAATTTTGCCGAAGGCGTTCAGCAGCGGCGCCAGGTCGCTGGCGGCCTGCCCCGGCCCGCCGGCCAGCAGGTACAGCGGCGTGCGGCCGCTGCCGCTGACAGCCGGCGCTACCATCACCGCCAGTTCACTGCGAGCATCACCGCTGCCTACAGCTACCCGGTAGCAGCGTAGCGCCTCTCCCCAGCCATCCAGATAACAGGACTTCGCCGCGGGCGCACTGAGAGCCCCTGCCGCGGCAACCGACAAAATCGCCCCTACGAGCAGCCGTCGCATCCATTCCATGTTGCCGCCTCCCTTCCACTTCTATCAATGAACTGGCGCCAGTCTATCAATTTTTGCCGGTCTTGCCGCCATTCGCGCGCCAGCACCGGCGGCTGAATTAGCACGCCGGCACGCACAGTGGTAAGGTTCCGCTTTGCACTCCCTATTCGGCGCAACCATGAGCTTTTCAGACCGAGAAAAACAACTAATTCGAGCCGCTTTTTCCTGGGGACAGATCACCCACAAGGAAGGTTTCACCCTGTCGGATATGGAGATCGAGAAGTCGGTGCTGTTCCGACGCCTGCTCGCCGGTCGCCCGGCGCTGGCCTTCCCGCCGCCGCTGCGCCACGGCTTCCCGTGGTACGAGGTAATTGAGGGGCGTAGTGAACACATGGTCAATGCCTCCGAGGCTTCGCCGGAATGCAGCATCATCGCCCCCGGCAGTCGTCCGGGCGACACCTGCATCCTGATTGACGGTGCCTTCTGGCGCGTGGCGGAGACGGTGCGCGAGCGCGAGGAATACATCGTCGAGTGGGGCCAGTACCCGATCCGGTGGCGACTGCGGAAACACTGGGAAGTCAATTACGAGATGACCCAGCAGCTGAGCAATTTCCGCAAACACAATCCCGGCGCCGAACTGCAGCTCGAGAGCCGTCCCGGCCAGCGCGAGTACAGTGAGTTCCGCATCGACGACGAACAGACCGTGTGGCTCAGCGAATGGAAGCTTACGCGTATCGGCCTGTCCGGGTGGGTCTGGGTAGGCACACCGGTGGAACTGCAGGGCGACGAACAGCTGGCGGCGCTGTATCGCGACCGTCAGGGCCCGCTGGTAATCGGCGAGGCGAACCGTCAACGCGGCGCCGGCTGGCTGCGTATCGAGCAGGCCGAGGGCGAGAGCCGTTTTATCAAGCTCGGTGACGCGCTCGAGTACCAGGCGCTCGTGGCCGCCGCGATCAATGCTTTCGATACGCTACTGCACGGTGTCGAAGGCGATCAACTACAGGTGATGGACTGGCGCGAAGAACAGCCACTGCGCCGCTACGAAGTGCCCATTCAACTCGCCCCGTTGGAGCAGTTCGACCTGGGCGCGGCGAATTACGACCTGGTGCCCGACAACGCCTACACCGGCTGACTTGCCGGCGCCGGCGCAGCCACTGATCGGCGATTAATCCACATCCCGGCCGCGAGCCGCGCGTAACAATTCGAACCACATCTCGCGCGGCAGCGGTTTCTCCAGAGCACCAACCGCCGCGCGCAACCGTTCAATCCTGCCACTGCCGAGTACCGGCACCATCGCCGCCGGATGCTTCAGCAGCCACGCCAGCGCCAGTTGTTGCGGTTCCATATCCAGCGCTGTCGCTAACCCCTGCAACGCAGCACGCACCCGCAGTGCGGCTTCGCTATCGCCGGTAAACAGCCCGCCGCCGGCGAATGGCGACCAGGCCATGGGGATCACGCGCTCCCGCTGGCATTCGTCCAACTGGCCGTCGAACATTGGTGCACTGTGCAGCAGCGATACCTCAATCTGGTTCACGACCAGCGGGCTGGAGAGGCGCGACTGCAACAGCCGTTGCTGGTGTGGCAGAAAGTTGGACACACCCACTGCCCGCGCCTTGCCATCGGCGACCAACGCGTCGAGGGCTGCCGCGAGCTCCTCGGCATCCATGAGTGGATCGGGACGGTGAATGAGTAACAGATCCATCTGCTCTATGCCCATATTGCGCAGACTCGATTCCGCTGCGGCGGTAATGTGGGCAGCACTGCTGTCGTAGTGATTCAGCGTATAGTCGTTGCCACTTCCCATCAGTTTGATACCGCACTTGGAAACGATTTCCATCTCCTTGCGCAGCTCCGGCTTCAGCTTCAACGCCTCTCCAAACAGTGTCTCACAGCGATAATCACCGTAGATATCTGCCAGGTCTATGGTCGTGACCCCGAGCTCCAGCAACTGCTCCAACAGGCGTACCGTCTCCTGTGCACTGTATTGCCAGCCCGCAAGTCGCCACAGCCCCATGGCTATTCGCGACATGGAAAAGTCGGGTTTGAGAGAAGATTGGATTCGTTGCATGGAAATTAACGCCCGCGGATTACCGCCCTGTGAATGTCTGAGTTGTGGATTATTGCGGGTCCCATTGTACGGGTTTCGCGCGGCGCTGGCAGGAAGCACAGACTACAACCGACAGTCTGTTTGGAACCGCGCGCGGCAGGCTCCGGGGCAATGGGGCAGCGCAGTTACCAACAGATTTTATGGATAGAGCTGTGTATAACAGGGGGATATCGACGTCAGAGCCCCTACCATCGCCATCGACGCCCAGCGCCTAAATAAACACCGCACTGCGAAACAGCCGACACCTTTCCGAAACCCAAGTACGTCGGGAGCGGAGACAACAGTGGAGTAACTTTATCAACAGTCTCGGCGGATGCTGTGCATAAACTTGCGCGACGCAGCAAGCTGGTGGCGTATTCGCCGTTACCCACAAATTCGCTGGAAAGAGCTGTGCATAACAATGGGATATCGGTGCCGGAGCCCATGATAGTGCCATTTGCCACTAGCGAATAAAAAAACGCCGTATTTGATCGCCGCCCACGCTCCATACGAGCCCGACGCTACAGTGGCCGTAGTGAAATTTCTATTGCGGGAGTTCCTGTCGCACCGGGGCAAAAACCGATACTCCCGCGCGTGAATAATCACTGAGACTGCCACGCTATTCAGGCCCCGGGTTACTACCCGGCACTTTTGGAGTGGGCAGTGGTGTTACTCACAGATAGGCTGGACAGAGCTGTGCATAACTGCGGGATATCAGAGCTGAAGCCCGTGGTTGTGCCGTTGGTGGATGGCGCATAAAAAACCATCGGTGTTTTTTAGTGGGGTGTGGATGTTTTTGGGGGGATTGGTGGAGTTGATGGTGTGGTGATTGGAGTTGTTTTTTGCTGTAGGGGTGAGAGGAAGTTTTGGTAGTAACCAAGACCAGAATGGGCTGATTTGAATTCAGCTAGTGGTGTTTTACAGGGATTGCCTATGGCGTGACTGCCAGCAGGGAAAGACTATTTCGGCGCGGATTTTCGTGGACTGCGATGGTTTTCTGCCGCGGTTTTTTTGAGGCGGTGGACTTTTGTGTTGCCGTCCTGGCGCGGCTTTAGCGCGTTCGCTCTTGCCCCTGCCTCGCCATCCGTGGCGAGGCGTTCGTCATTCGCAAAGCATGCTTTGCGTTGCCTGTGGCGACCGCTCCTCACCCTACTCTCATGATGCTAGGCAGCAGGTCGTGGTTAAATTTCGTAAATAAAAAAAGGGCCACCCGATTGGGGGGCCCTTTCTTTTATTTGAACCGGGCTGGCGACCCAGCCTGACCAATTTGCCCGGAGCAAATTGGGACGACCTTCAGGTCGCCCGGAGGGTGGCGCACATGGATGTGTGCCATCACCTGACCGCAGGTCATCGGCAGGCTGGAATAAAAAAAGCCCTGACCGCGTTAGCGATCAGGGCTTTTGCATAGAAGCCTGACGATGACCTACTCTCACATGGCGAAACACCACACTACCATCGGCGAGGTTGCGTTTCACTTCTGAGTTCGGCAAGGGATCAGGTGGTTCCACAACTCTATGGTCGTCAGGCAAACTGGCTTGGGTTGGCGTGGTCTCATGGGCGATGTCTTGCCCGGCGCTGCCTGTTACCGCCGTTTGCATGATCTCTCGATCAACGGTAACCCCAAATAAGTCGGTAAAACAATCTGTAGTAATACACCGCAAGAACGTATGTCTCTTCTTGCTCACAATCCCTGATCACTTTCCTGATCAGTAATCGTTAGTAACCATCTCTGTTGTATGGTCAAGCCGCACGGGCAATTAGTACTGGTTAGCTCAACGCCTCACAACGCTTCCACACCCAGCCTATCAACCTGGTAGTCTTCCAGGGCCCTTTAGGGGACTCGAAGTCCCAGGGAGATCTCATCTTGAAGGAGGCTTCCCGCTTAGATGCTTTCAGCGGTTATCCCGTCCGAACATAGCTACCGGGCAATGCCACTGGCGTGACAACCCGAACACCAGAGGTTCGTTCACTCCGGTCCTCTCGTACTAGGAGCAACTCTTCTCAAATCTCCAACGCCCACGGCAGATAGGGACCGAACTGTCTCACGACGTTCTAAACCCAGCTCGCGTACCACTTTAAATGGCGAACAGCCATACCCTTGGGACCGGCTTCAGCCCCAGGATGTGATGAGCCGACATCGAGGTGCCAAACACCGCCGTCGATGTGAACTCTTGGGCGGTATCAGCCTGTTATCCCCGGAGTACCTTTTATCCGTTGAGCGATGGCCCTTCCATACAGAACCACCGGATCACTATGACCTACTTTCGTACCTGCTCGACATGTCTGTCTCGCAGTCAAGCGCACTTATACCATTATGCTCATTGCATGATTTCCGACCATGCTGAGTGCACCTTCGTACTCCTCCGTTACTCTTTGGGAGGAGACCGCCCCAGTCAAACTACCCACCATACACTGTCCCCGATCCGGATAACGGACCTGGGTTAGAACCTCAAACATACCAGGGTGGTATTTCAAGGACGGCTCCACTGCAACTAGCGTCACAGTTTCAAAGCCTCCCACCTATCCTACACAAGTAGGCTCAAAGTTCAGTGCAAAGCTGTAGTAAAGGTTCACGGGGTCTTTCCGTCTAGCCGCGGGTACACTGCATCTTAACAGCGATTTCAATTTCACTGAGTCTCTGGTGGAGACAGCGTGGCCATCGTTACGCCATTCGTGCAGGTCGGAACTTACCCGACAAGGAATTTCGCTACCTTAGGACCGTTATAGTTACGGCCGCCGTTTACCGGGGCTTCGATCAAGAGCTTCGCCGAAGCTAACCCCATCAATTAACCTTCCGGCACCGGGCAGGCGTCACACCCTATACGTCCACTTACGTGTTTGCAGAGTGCTATGTTTTTAATAAACAGTCGCAGCCACCTGGTCACTTCGACCGGCCTCAGCTTAGGGAGCAAGTCCCATCACCAAAACCGGCGTACCTTCTCCCGAAGTTACGGTACCATTTTGCCTAGTTCCTTCACCAGAGTTCTCTCAAGCGCCTTGGTATTCTCTACCTGACCACCTGTGTCGGTTTAGAGTACGGTTCGCAATTGCCTGAAGCTTAGAAGTTTTTCCTGGAAGCAGGGCATCAACCACTTCACCTACCGAAGTAGGCTTCGTCGTCAGCTCTCAGCCTTAGGGACCCGGATTTGCCTAAGTCCCCAGCCTACAGCCTTAAACATGGACAACCAATCGCCATGCTGGCCTAGCCTTCTCCGTCACTCCATCGCAGCAATTGCAAGTACAGGAATGTTAACCTGTTTCCCATCGACTACGGCCTTCGCCCTCGCCTTAGGGGCCGACTAACCCTGTCCCGATTAGCGTTGGACAGGAACCCTTGGTCTTCCGGCGGGGAGGTTTTTCACCTCCCTTGTCGTTACTCATGTCAGCATTCGCACTTGTGATACCTCCAGCAGACCTCCCGATCCACCTTCAACGGCTTACACAACGCTCCTCTACCATGCTCCTAAGAGCATCCGCAGCTTCGGTTACCAGTTTGAGCCCCGGTATATCTTCCGCGCGGGCCGACTCGACTAGTGAGCTATTACGCTTTCTTTAAAGGATGGCTGCTTCTAAGCCAACCTCCTAGCTGTCTGGGCCTTCCCACATCGTTTCCCACTTAACTGGTATTTGGGACCTTAGCTGGCGGTCTGGGTTGTTTCCCTTTCCACGACGGACGTTAGCACCCGCCGTGTGTCTCCCGCGATTGCACTCCTCGGTATTCGGAGTTTGCATGGGGTTGGTAAGTCGGGATGACCCCCTAGCCCAAACAGTGCTCTACCCCCGAGGGTGAGACGCGAGGCGCTACCTAAATAGCTTTCGAGGAGAACCAGCTATCTCCCGGCTTGATTAGCCTTTCACTCCGATCCACAGGTCATCTCCTAACTTTTCAACGTTAGTGAGTTCGGTCCTCCAATTGATGTTACTCAATCTTCAACCTGCCCATGGATAGATCGCCGGGTTTCGGGTCTATTGCCTGCAACTGAACGCCCTATTAAGACTCGATTTCTCTACGGCTCCCCTATGCGGTTAACCTTGCTACAGACAATAAGTCGCTGACCCATTATACAAAAGGTACGCAGTCACCCCGAAGGGCTCCTACTGCTTGTACGTA